>MTOL01000287.1 GCA_002011685.1 Deferribacteres bacterium JdFR-76 | reverse complement strand
ACCGCTCCTCAAAATTCCGCACCGAGGGAAAAATAGGCACGCGGCCGGGAGCTAAATTCCGAAAAGTCGGTCCGCCAGGCCAAATCGTAGCGCAGCAGGAACAGCCCCAGATAAATGCGCATTCCGAAGCCCATACCGGCAATGGGCGTTCCCAGTCTGGGCAACAGAAATCCTGGATCGCCGCTGAAAAATTTAAAATAGCGATCTGTCCGCCACGCAGCTCCCATATCCAGAAACAGTGCTCCGCGGACATTGGAAAGAATAAGCGGCGGAACCCGCATTTCGAAGTACCGGATAAACGGAAAGCGGAACTCGATATTGGTTAGGAAGAAGCGGGTACCGATCTGTTCGTAATAGTCTGCCCCCCGGAGCGGCGTTTCAAAGGAGGAAAAGTAAATATCATCCACGCTGACGCGGATGTTTCCTTTGACCCGGTAGTTGATCCAGTTATCCAGGCCCCCCACAAAGAATTTCTGCGGGTTCTGACCAAAGGAAAACCCTCCGGCCAGCCGAACGACGAAATTGTAATCCCGAGAGATCTTAAAATATCTGCGATAATCGAAACTGGCGGTTTTAAAATCCAGGCTGTACTTGCCGATTTTTGGACTAATAACGAAAGAGGCCATCGCCCTTTCGCCATTCACGGGCCCGGTGAACCCCCAGAGCGAGGTGTCCTTCACGTACTGAATACCACCTACCAGGACCTGTCGCCTGTAGATATCCCACTGCACGTAAAGATTTTTCCGGTTAATACCCAGGTAAGTGAGGCTCAGATCAATCCGGCGGTACCGGTCAAACGGTCGGGAAATATAGCCGCTAAAACCGTAATTCCTGTCCCGTAAAATGGTCTGAAATCCGCTGGGGTAGGTGGCAAGAAAATAGTAGGTGAAATGGAACACACCGATACCAAAATCTGTCCGTTTGGGCAGGTAATAATACGCTACCTGATAGTCGCTGTTGCGCAGGTCGTAAAAGAGATTGGTGTAAATGTAGATGCGGTGATTTCCAAGCACATCAGAAAGAGCAATGACCGTGGACCCCTGCACGCCGAAAAATTGGCTATAACCAGCGTTTCCGTAAATGATATCCGGGCTGATGGTTACTTTGTAGTCATTCACGATATACTCCCCGGACGGAAGTTTGAAAACGGACGAATCCGGGAAGATTTCTTCCAGCTTTTTCCTGGGCGGCCGCAGGTCTCCCGCGCGGAACCGCCGGTCGAAAACAAAATTGCGGAAATCTACATTCTGCGTACGCCCCGGTTTTGCCGCCTTTTTTTCCCGCAATTTACGGTATGTGGCAAAGATGGAAGCGATTTTCCCCTGCTTCAATTTGCGGATAAAGTTGGTATCCTCCAATTTGATGGTTCCGGGTTTGATTTCATCCGGATTTTTGATCATGTAAATATCGTAGCCCCCCTGAAAGAATGCCGTGAACACAAGATTGTTTTTCACCCAGTGTGGCTGAAATGCCCCGGTCAGGATGTTGGTGATAGGATAATTCTCCTGCGTTTCCAGATTGTACACGAACAGGTTGAAAATGCCATTTTTATCGGCCGAATACACCAGGCGTTTCCCATCGGGAGCCCAGGAGGGGTCCCGTTCCTTATAAGGCGTACGGGTAATCCGGCGAATCTCTCCCGTTTCCACATCCAGCAGGTAAAGATCGTGATTGCGGAAGTTCTCATGCTGGATTTTCACATTTTCCCGTTCTTCTGGCCGGATTTTGTTTCCCCTGTCGCTCACAAAAGCAATCCAGCGACCGTCTGGAGACCAGCTGGGCTGCAGATCGCTGAAAATGTCTTTTGTCATATTGCGGTATCGGTTCGTTTTGAGGTTAAAAATGTAGATATCACTGCGGCCGTTTTTGACGGCCATGAAAGCGATCTTTTCTCCATCCGGCGACCAGGTTGGAGAGTAAAGCCCATCAAATTCAAAATCGTATGTTACCTCGATCTCACGCCGTTTCACATCCACAATGTGCAGTACGTCATAAGGGCCTTTTTTCGCCGCAAATGCGATTTTCTTGCCATCCGGCGACCAAGTAATACCGGGACGGAGCCAGTGCAATTCCTCCAGATCCATGGTGCGCTGGCCCTTCACCAGCCGGGAAAGGATCTTCCCGTCGATGGCGCTCATCAGGTAAATGTCAAAATAATCCGAACGGTCAGACAGAAAGGCAATTTTGTCGCCCCGCGGTGAGATGGCCGGACTGTTGTTCACAAAATTCTTGGACTTGACGTGGTCCGTCAGCTTTTTGGCGAAATCTTCTGGCTCTAGCCGGTTGGCGATGTCGGGCCAGTACTCCTTTTTCACATACTTATGCCAGCGCTTGCTCAGCTCTTTAATACCTATGCCAATGGACTGTTTAAGCCCCCGTTCCACGCTTTTGCTTAGCTTGATCTTGCCGAAAATTTCCCCGATTTTTTCCGGCCCGTATTTTTCGGCCAGATAGTAAAAGATGTTCTGGCCCCCTTTGTAATTCAAAAAGCCGTACATCATCTGGATAGGTGGCAGATAGCCGTTCAGAGCAGCATCGCGCATGAACATATCGCTCTCGGTATCCCAGCGCAAACTGGCATACTCGGCAAATCCTTCCATCATCCAAAGCGGTAACTGAAGACGCATCATTCCGGTAATAATGGACTGAACCCCGGCTCCATATAGCATCTGCATGGTAATGGCATGGGCCAGCTCATGGTGAAGCACGTGGCGTAGCTGCTCGTAATCCCCTTCAAATGGGATCACCACCCGGTTTTTAAAGAATTCGGTAAATCCGCCTACCGATTCCTGTGGTTCGGATAGATCAATATTGTTTTCCTCAAAATCATTGTGGCCATTAAACACCACAATGGTGATCCGGTCTACCAGTTCATAGCGGAGATCTCCTTTAAGCTGCACATAGCTGCTTTCGGCCCAGTCCGCCACAAACTCAGCAATTTTGCGGCCACCGTCGTGAAAATAAACGTTGAAATGTTTGGACTGCAGATATTGCCAGTGGTAATCCTTGTACTGCACTTTATTTTTGCCAAAATATTGGCTCTGGGCGGAAGATGCGATGATCAGGGCAAAGAAAGGAAGAAACAAAAAACGGCGCATATTTAAAACTCCCATCTATGATTCGTTTCGATTCCTTACCTTTCCATTAAAAATTCGGATAATTGCTNCAGAAACTCCACCATCTCCCTACCGCCGACAGGCCTCCCGGAACTACAGATTCGATTCATCCTTCCAGCGGATAATCCTCCATTTGCCACTGGCAGGATCTTTACGCAGCCGGAAAACCGCCAGACCGGTTATGCGGATGTCCTCATCCTGAGAGATCATGGTCAAATTAAAACTCTTCGTAATATCGCTCGTATTCCCTTGAACGGAGCGATAAATTGTAGAGTTCCAAATTAGATCAATCACATCGAAATTTCGGAAAAGCCGGGCTGTGGTGCGCAGGTCCACATCTCGTCCCCATGAAACAAACTGCCCGGATGTTCCAAGATTAGGATCAAAGTAAACAAAAACAAAGGAACTATCCAATAATTCACTGTAGAGCAGAGAATCCTTAAAAATGTAAGCATAACGGAAATTTTTAAGAGCATCTTCTGGTGTGAGCTGCTGAGTCCATACCAGATCGGACGGATGGCCGGTTTTCCGGAGCTTTGGAGCAAACGGATTCAGACAGTTCCATCCAGCGATGAGAATGGTCAATCCCAGCCCAAAGCCCATTGCTATTTTGTCCAATCTGCTCATTCCTTCTTCCATTTCATTCTTTCAGCGGCCATTCCGAAAAGCGGTAAATCCAGGCATCCGGAAAGCCTTCTTCACGCAGAAGGTCGCGGATAACTTCGGCATCGGCATGTGTGCCATAGAATCCCACCACCACACGCCATAATCCATCTGAAAAATGAAGACTAAACTTCCATTGCGGGTGCCCTTCCCGCACCTGCTGCAAGAAATTGCGGGCATTCTGCTCGTAGCGGAACGATCCCACCTGCACTGCGTAGGTCCGGATGGTATCCTGTGGCGGAAGTGCCTCCTCTTTCGGGGGCGGTGGAACCCGCTTTTCAGCCGCAGAAAGCTGTTTCAAATCCCGGCGGAACGGTTCTCCTTCCAGAAAATCCACCGGTTGTTTGAAAAGCCATTCGGAATATTTCAACCCTTTCTGAAATTGCTGATCATTCGCAGTGGAACGTTTGCCGAGAACCGGAATGGCCGCACAGCCGAGGGAAAACCCCATAATCAACAAAAGCCCGGCAGATACCAGCCCCCGGAATTTATCCATGGCACCAACCTTTCAGTAGATTTTTTTAATCTGCGATCCGCGGAAATAATGCTGCAATATCTGATCATAGCGGTATCCCTTCTTGGCCATCCCCATGGCTCCCCACTGGCACATCCCCACGCCATGTCCGTTTCCGGCGCCCATTATCAGAACACCCGTAGGCCGGTCCTTCGGGCCATAAGGGAGCAACTTGAACAGCGTACTCCGCAACGGCGATCCGTCGAAACGCCGGATTGCCCAGCGGATACTCTGGCCGTTTAATATCAACGGTTTTTCGACGTTCTCAAACAATAAAGCCAATTTTCGTACCCGTCCAGAGGGAGAGCGTTCCAGCACCACAGCATTTTGCAGATCCCCTTCGGGAACCTGAAACCGATCCGTTTCACGGGCATAACGCAGAAGCATATTTTTCAGTTCGCGGAATGAATATGATTCCACCCAGCGGTAATGAGGCGACTTGACGCAGAAATCTTCCCCGCCAAACGTATCGGCAATTCCGCGCAAATACGGTCTGGCTCCTCCCCCAAAAACTCGCTCTACATTCTCGGTCCGGCCCCCGCAGGTGGAATGGTAATAAGGCAGAAAAGGTTTTCCTCGATACGTCAATACTTCTCCGACGGTCTCTTCCACTGCACGGTCGGCACGGCCGTATCGACGCCCCAGCCCAAGATATACCTGGTCTCTCTCGCTGGCGTACAGGGCCGGGAGGCCCGATCTCTTTTCCCGCATGCGCATGTAGGCATAAGTTCTGGCAGCCACCGCCTGCGCTTTGAGGGCTTCAAATGCGTCCTTGTCAACACGCCCCATTTCTGCGGCCACAACCCCTTTCACATATGTTTCCAGGTCAAGCAAGTTGTAAAGAACGAGCTTATTACCCCGCCGGTGCAATTCAAAACCACCCACGTAACGATGGCCTTTAAGTTCGATTCCCTTCTTCTCCCGCCTGA
>MTOL01000450.1 GCA_002011685.1 Deferribacteres bacterium JdFR-76 | reverse complement strand
TTTCATGAGAAAAAGTTGAACCAGGTCCTGGGCAAGAAACCGTGTTAATGCGTAGAATTCGCGGAAAATATCGGCCCCGTAAACCACTTCTTCCTGGACAATGGGAAGCGTTCCGGCAGCGGGCGGTTCTTTTCTCACCCGCAAGTACCCGCGGAAGCCAGAAAACAAAATGTCACTGCGCTGGTAAGGCATCAACTGAAGATCTACTGGAAGATATCCCCGGTCACGCAGGACAATCTGTGTTTGCAGAACAAACGATTCTCCTTTCGGCGCCTCCCGTTCACGCCACAGGTAAAACTTCTCCCGGTCTTCATCGCTTAGGAAGTCCAGCAAATAAGCCCGCTTCAGATCCTCTGCCGGAATCCCCAGCAAACGGGATAGATTTTCATCAAAAGAAAGGAACCGGCTTGACTCATTCACCTCAAAAAAAGCGGTGCCTTCTTCGGAGGGAGGAACCCCTGTGCGCTCTTTCGGCTCCCGTTTTTGGGGGACGAAATGCTTCGTTTGTTTCAGCACAAACGGCAAGGAGGTGAGATCCCCGGGCCCGCGCACAATGTAATCAAAAACCCCGCTCGCCAGGAGGCGGTCTCCCACATGCTTTTGTGAGGGCTCCAGCAAAACAATCACGGGCAGGGCACGGGTAAAAGAGGAAAGATACTGATCCTTTTCGGGAGTCTCTTCGGAAAGCAACTGACCATCCAGAACAACACTGCTGTAATTTTTTTTCTCCAGAAGGCGAAGCCCTTGCTTCAAGTCGGGACAGGATTCCACCTCATAGGTGACACCATTGGCGTTAACAATCGGTGTGAGGCGTTGAACAAAATCGGACTCCCTTCCGATGTAGAGGATTGTTGGTTTTGCTTCCGGCACGTTGTTTACCGAAACCGTTCCTGGCAACCGATACTCTCCGTAATCAACGAATGAAGCCCGCGGACCTGCTGGCCGAACAGGCTGTTCAGAAAGACAATAAAATAAACAATTCGGCCGGAGAAGAATCAAGCATTTTTTACGGGAAAGTAAAATTTAACGGTCGCGGAAGAGTATGAGGTTGGTTGTGCGCCAGATCGCGTGCTCGCCAAACCGGTCTTTGATGCGGTCCAGAACNGGGAAAAGCTTTTCATCAGAAACCTGCCAGAGAAGTTCCTCTTCAAAGGGGAGAAGAGCGGCTGGAGCGGTTCCATTCACCAGATTGGAAACCGAAATACCAATCAGGCGGATTTTCCTTCCACTTTCGTACCGCTTCAAAAACAGGTGAAAAGCCGTTTTGAACAGGGTCATATCGTTGTTTGTGTAAAATGTGAGGGTGGTGCGGTGGGTTGTCGTCTGGAAGTTGTCATAACGAAGTTTAACCGTAACGGTCCGTCCCCTGAAACCGTTCTTCCGGAGGCGCCGGCCTACTTTCTGGGACAAGAGAAGTAATTCCGCCCGGATTTCTTCCAGATCGTTGGTATCGTCCCAGAAGGTGTGCTCGTGTCCCACCGATTTTTCGGGAGGAAGCTCTTCCAGTGCCAGCACCGGGGAATCCACCTGCCCCCGTGCCACCCGAACCATCAGTTCTCCGTTTTTGCCAAACACTTTTTTTAGTCTGGCCTCGCTTTCACGGGCCAGCTGCCCGATGGTTTTGATCCCCAGCTTCCGGAGCACCGCTGCCGTTTTCTCCCCAATCCCCCACAGGTCTTCCACTGGCAGGGAGTAGATCCGTGTTTCCACTTCTTCCTGGCGGATGACCGTCAGCCCATCCGGTTTCTGCATTCCCGAGGCCATTTTTGCGAACACTTTGGTGGGTGCAATGCCGATGGAACAGGTCAGCCGGAGTTTGTCCCACACCACCTTCTTGATGGCCCTTCCCAGCGCCTCTTCTGTGGGAAACAGCCGCTCCATACCCGAAATATCCATAAAAGCCTCATCCACAGAAATGGGCTGCACCTTGGGAGAAAACTCACGGAGGAGGTTCATGAGCTGCCGCGAGACGAAAGCGTATTTTTCTCCGTTGAGCGGTACAAACACGGCATGCGGACAGAGCCTTTTTGCCTGCGCCATGGGCATGGCAGATCGGACCCCGTACTTTCTGGCCTCGTACGAACAGGTAGACACCACTCCCCGTCCTTCAGGCGCCCCACCAATGATGACCGGTTTGCCCCGCAAAAACGGGTTGTCCCGCTGTTCGATGGCCGCAAAAAAGGCGTCCATATCCAGGTGTAAGATGCGCCGCTGGTTTCTCATCTCTATCCTTCCATGAAAACGCGGGTCAGTTCCCAAGTCATGCTGCCGGTGTCAAAACACAGTTCAAAGCAGTCCGGGCCACCGGTGGAGACGGAAAAATGGTAGTGCTTGCTGTAGCCCTCGTCGCTCACCCATCCGCCGTGAATCCGGGTAATGCTGTATACGCGGTTCTTCCATTTGAACTTCAACGGCCGGATGCGGCCATGGCGGAAAACCGTGATCACCTCAATGGGCTCGTTGACATCCTCGTACACCATTTTCTTGCCTCCTTATACTGCAAGATGCCGTCAGAACTTTCTCAGGAGCCCTGTCACCTTCCCGAGAATTCGGAAATCCGGGTCGTCCCGCCGGACCACAATCGGCTCGTACTCCTCGTTTTCCGGCATCAGAATGATCTCGCCGTTTTTGGGAATGTACCGCTTCACGGTGGTTTCCTCCCCCAAAAGGGCGACTACAATATCGCCCTTCTGGGCCGTACTCTGCTGGCGGGCGATGACGATGTCCCCATCGAAAATGCCGGCATCTTTCATGCTGTCTCCACGGACGCGGAGGGCAAAGTACCCCTCTCCCCTAAAGAGGTTTCCGTCTATGTGAATGGTGCCTTCCCAGTTTTCCTCCGCAATGATGGGCTGCCCAGCCGCCACCCGCCCGATAACCGGGATCTCCTTCAGGTTGGCCAGCGGCATCATCTCCCCGGGCAATACCAGCCCCCGGGAAATATTGGGATGCCGCTCCAGATACCCTTTTTTCAGCAACGCGTCCAGCGTCCGCTTTACCCCATTGGTGGAGCGGATTCCGAACCGCTCGCCAATTTCCCGGTACGTCGGTGGAATTCCCTTCCGGCGGATCTCCTCACGGATAAACTCGTAAATCTCCCGCTGCCTGGGTGTGAGCTCTTCAAATTTCATAAAACCCTCCTGATAAATAGGGAACATTTGTTCACCTATAATGTAATGGCAATTCCCAGTTCTGTCAAGGGAAAAATGCAAAATGGAAAGAAAAGCCAGACGGGAGAACAAGTACTATGCTTTTATTTGTCTATTTTATTTATCATATATTCGTTGCTTTTTAACAATATGATGGTTCAATTTACTTCTTCTACACAAAGGCTCCTACAAAATATTTTTCTTCTGGAATTGATAAAGACAGGAAAAAAGAAACGTCTTGATATACTTTATCTCCCCCTGATTTGGTTCGTCTGCCACTAAGATTTATATGAGAAAATAATTCATTTAAAGATTAAACAATGTTCGCCATTTTTGAATCTGATGCATTATTCGAAAAATCTTTAAATCGAAGCGCTATTTTCTTCCGAAAAAATGATATTGATAAATCGGGAATCTAATACTCGATCCATGATAGCAACAAACCACAATTTTTTGGACCGCTTTTTAACATCCGGTAAATACAGGCATCGCAGGCCATTTGATGAGAAAACGCCGCACTCGTGAAAAAACATAAAGATCCACAATAGCGGTTTTCAAACCGTAAAAAGCTTCCAATAAAAAGCTTTTTGAGAAAATCCTAACAGAAACTTGGGGAAAAACAGCTACAACATAATAGCGTTCATTCAGCCACACACTTATCCTACCCAGTCATCAACTATTTTCCCGTAGATATTCGAGAATATCTTCTTTTAACTTTAGAAATATTGAACCTTACACGCTATCCAATTCCTTGTACGTTTTCCCCAAATTTACCCAGCGGTAAAAGGCCTTGCTCCCTCTATTTGGAGACTTTCCAGAATTCCCATTACCATCCGGTCATCACCCAAGAAAAACCTTTCTTTCGGGACTCTGATTGTTATGAAAAGCTGAGCAGGATTGTTTCGGTTATCAAGAAATGTACCGTAAGCCGCCACCACCGCCACGACCTCCTTATTTTTTTCGGGAGCCAATTCACAGACGAAAGCGGCAATGGCCATGCCACCAAATTTAGGATGGCTACTATAACATGCGATAGGTTGCTTCACTTTTAGAGAGTCCGACAATATCACACAACCGTAGCGCTTTTTTTGCATGGCAATATAATCAATCGCCCTATAACAAATAAGCGGTCCCATATAGATCATATTGCCTCTTTCAACCGCAATTTCGATGATTAAGCCACCCTTCCCATGAATAATTTCCATACCCATTGTAGAATCTGTTTCCGTAATCTTTTTGCTTTTCTCAATCCCACCTGGAACAATTAGACTCACATTCAAATCCCAAATTGTAAAGTTTTGACGTTCGCTCTCAGAAAGCGTGTCTGGGACAATTTGCCGACTAATAGACTGGGAACCAGTAGAGATGTCTAAGTTAAACACACGCGCTTTTCGGGTGGTCGCGCATCCCACAATAGAAATACCAATGACCCCCACCAAAAGGCCAACACGCATAAGCCGTTCCATAATGCTTCTCCCCTAAAATTTGTGTAACTCATTGATAATATGATAAATATGCGGTTTATTAAAGAACAAACAATAAGGCCGGCACATGACCGATAGAAAAATACCAACCAAATTTAGCAACGGTACTTCCAAAATCAGTTCACAGCCTGAGGAAATTTCCGCCGAGATGTCAAAAAATCAATGTATTCCAAAGAAACTCTCTCTCAAATTGAATCTTTTACAAAAATCATACCGCTCTATTTTAGAGATATTAAGATTTAAATCATTCATTTTTTTAAAAAAATGTACTCTTTAAGAAACATGGCTGTCTTCAAATGGAAACAGTTCGTTCTCTCCCCTTTCTGATATTGTCAACTCGCGATCAATTTTTGAAAAATGTTAATCAGCTTGGCTTGAGATTAGCATTTTAGGCACGACAATCGCAAAAACAGCGCGATTTATGTCTTTCCCCCTTCAATCCAGACGTTTTCTTTGCCCAGCAGTTCTTTCAGTCCTTCCAGCAGGCCAGACTCCGGGGCAACTTTGTATTTCCGGGAGCGAATAATGTACTCCCGCCGGTCTCCGTTAGTCACGTGCAGAAGCAACTGACAGCGTCCTGGATGTTCTTTTGCCAG
>MTOL01000129.1 GCA_002011685.1 Deferribacteres bacterium JdFR-76 | reverse complement strand
ATTCTCCGCGCTAGTCTTCAAACCGCTTCACAGCAAGGCATACGTTATGGCCGCCAAACCCAAAGGAATTGGTCAGCGCCACATTCACGTCTCTTTTTAAGGGTTTATTGGGAACATAGTTGAGATCGCATTCCGGATCCGGGTATTCATAATTAATGGTCGGTGGAATGATGCCATCCCGGATAGCCAGTACGCACACGATGAATTCAACTGCTCCGGCTGCTCCCAGCAAATGCCCCATCATGGATTTGGTGGAGCTGATGGCCAATTCGTAGGCGTAATCGCCAAATACGCGCTTGATGGCCAGCGTCTCAATTTTATCGTTGAAAGGTGTGGAAGTCCCATGAGCATTGATGTAGTCCACATCGGTGGGCTTCAAATTCGCATCCTGAAGAGCCAGTTCCATGGCCCGGGTGGCCCCATCACCGGTTTCATCCGGAGCAGTGATGTGATAGGCATCAGCTGTATAGCCCAGTCCCACAATTTCGGCATAGATAGGAGCACCACGGGATTTCGCATGTCCCAGCTCTTCCAGAACGATGATTCCGCCTCCCTCAGCCATTACAAAACCATCGCGCTTGGCATCAAACGGACGGCTGGCCTTCTGCGGAGCATCGTTCCGCTCCGACAGGGCTTTCATATTATTGAACCCGGCAAGTCCCATGGGAGTCAGAGGAGCTTCGCTGCCCCCAGCAATCATGACATCTGCCTCACCATACTGAATGGTGCGGAATGCATTCCCAATAGCATGGGCGCTGGTTGCACACGCCGAGGTTGTAGCATAATTAGGTCCCTTCAGGCCATACTGAATGGAAATGTATCCGGGAGTGATATCTGAAATCATCATCGGAATAAAAAAGGGAGTCACGCGATCCGGTCCAGTCTCCAGCAATTTGCGGAATTCGCGCTCAAAAATAACCATCCCTCCAACGCCTGATCCGACAATAACGCCCACGCGCTGTCGGTCCACATTGTCAAAATTGATACCGGAATCTTCCACAGCCATCCGAGTTGCTGCCATAGCATACTGCGTAAAAAGGTCCAT
Source organism: Deferribacteres bacterium JdFR-76 (assembly GCA_002011685.1). Classification (GTDB taxonomy): domain Bacteria; phylum Zhuqueibacterota; class JdFR-76; order JdFR-76; family JdFR-76; genus JdFR-76. The sequence goes on along the minus strand of MTOL01000129.1, from coordinate 4,193 downwards.
CCGCCGGATTAGCTTCCGGTCGATGAACTTTTGCGGATCAAAATCCTTTATTTCTCCGGCAAACTTGGTCACATGGTCCGTGGTATCGAAACGGGTGATCGGTCCAATTCCACTCTTTCCAGCCAGAAGGGATTCCCACATCTCCGCAACGGTCATNCCCACCGGAGTCACAACGCCCATGCCCGTAACTACAACCCGTCTCTTCATACCNTTTTCTCCGCCTCCTCGTTCAATCCGGATCAATCATCCCTTTTCCCAAAAGACAACCGCCNCGATGGCACTGCCATCCCATTCCGGGATTCATCCTCGGGCCGCTGGTTTCAAAACGCTCCAGCCGTTTTCCAGATCTGCGATAGATAACAAAAGCGCTTCGCCGCTATGTCCATCCAGCGAACATCAGGGAAAAACCTTCAGGCCATTCATCCGCCGTTCCAGCAAATAAAATAAACCCCGGACGTTTTGAAGTGAACAGAGCTTTTGTCAAAACGTCCGGGGAAAAGTTCAGGCTTTTTCTTCCAGTTTTTTCTTCAAATAGTCGATGGCGCTTTGTACGGTGGTAATTTTTTCGGCGTCTTCATCCGGGATCTTGATATCAAACTGTTCTTCAAAGGCCATTACCAGCTCCACCGTATCCAGAGAATCAGCGCCCAGATCATCGATAAAGTGAGCCTCAGGAGTAACCTGGCTGGGATCCACGCCCAGCTGATCCACGATGATTTCTTTGACTTTTTCTTCAATGTCCATATGAGATAACCTCCCTTTTTTGATTTACCCTATCATCACATTCGCATTCCCCCGTCAACGCGCACAACTTCTCCCGTGATATAGCGGGCCTCATCGGAGGCGAGAAACGCCACTACGTTGGCCACATCCTCCGGTTTCCCAAAATCGTTCATGGGAATAAACCGGAGGTATTCCTGCTTCACATTTTCCGGTAATTTTTCCGTCATCTGTGTCTGAATGAACCCCGGTGCAACGGCATTGACCGTAATCCCGCGCGGAGCCAGCTCTTTGGCCAAGGACTTGGTGAGTCCGATCAGCCCCGCTTTGGAAGCAGAATAATTGGCCTGTCCCGCGTTTCCCATCAGGCCAACCACAGAGGAGATGTTTACAATCCTCCCATACCGCTGCCGCATCATGATTTTTGCCGCTGCACGGGAACAGAGAAACGCCCCTTTCAAATTTACATTCAGCACCAGATCCCAATCTTCATCGGACATGCGGATGGCCAGGGTGTCCCGCGTAATTCCGGCATTGTTCACAAGAATGTCCACCCTTCCAAACTGGTCCACAGCTTTCCGGAACAGCTCCTCCACTTCCTGTGCGCTGGTCACGTTGCAGGGAATAAAGATGGCTTCTGAACCGGCCTGGCGGATTTCTTCCAGAACAGGCCTGGCTACATCTTCGGACTGTACGTCCGAAACTACCACGTTTGCACCATCCCGGCCCAGGGTCGTCGCAATAACACGGCCGATCCCCATAGCCGAACCGGTAACAACGGCTACTTTTCCCTTAAAACGAGACAAGATCTTTTCCCTCCTCTATTTCAACCCATTTTTTCAAAATCGGTTACGGTCCCTACGGGAATACAGCGGAGCGAGCGGTCAATTCTGCGCACCAGCCCGCACAGCACCTTGCCCGGCCCTGTTTCGTAGAATTCCTGAAAACCAAGCTCTGCCATCCTCTGGATGGACCGTACCCACAGCACCGGCGAAAGCAGCTGTTTTACCAGATTTTGACGCAGCTCCTCCGGATCCGTCGTTTCCGCGGCAGTGGCGTTGCATACAACCGGGCAGCTGGGGGCTTTAAATTCCGCCGTTTCAAGAGCCTGTTTCAGTTCAGCAAGAGCCGGCTCCATTAAGGGTGAATGAAATGCCCCGCTTACCACCAGCTCAACAACCCTCTTTGCTCCCGCCTCCCGGGCCAGTTCCATCCCACGGCGAACCCCTTCCACAGAGCCGGAAATCACAATCTGTTCGGGCGAGTTGAAATTGGCGGGCACAACAACCCCGCTTTCGCTCGCCTGTCGGCAAATTTCCTCGACCTTCTCCGCTCCAAGTCCAATAATAGCTGCCATGGTACCGGGATATGTTTCCCCGGCGTGCTGCATCAGCCGGCCGCGAATTGCGACCAGCCGTAAACCCGTTTCAAAATCCAGAACTCCGGCCGCCACCAGAGCAGAATATTCGCCCAGGCTGTGCCCGGCAACGATCCCAGGACGGATGCCTTTCTTTTCCAGCATCCGGACGACAGCCATGCTATGCACAAAAATTGCCGGCTGAGTAATCTCCGTTTGCTTGAGTTTTTCCTCCGGGCCCTCAAAAGAAACTGTCAGGAGATCGAATTCCAGATGGGAATTGGCCAGATCGTAGAGCTCACGGACCTCCGGAAAAGCCTCGTACAGATCTTTGCCCATTCCTACATACTGCGATCCCTGTCCCGGAAAAAGAAACCCCGCTGTCATTCCCTTTGCCTGTCTCCTTGTCCTTACCTGTTCAAACGCACGTCAAAATTTAAAAGAATCTGGTTATTTGTCAAATGAAAATTAAATTTCCGTAAAATCTCAGAAACGAATCAGCGCAGATCCCCAGGTAAATCCACCCCCAAACGCGACAAGCAGCACCAGGCTCCCCTGTCGGATTCTGCCCAGCTGCTGGGCTTCGTACAGCGCAATGGGAATGGATGCCGCCGACGTGTTTCCGTACCGGTCCAGGTTCACATAAACCCGGTCTTCCGGAACATCCAGACGCTTGGAAATGGCCTCAATGATCCGTACATTGGCCTGATGCGGGATAAACAGGTCAATATCTTCTCCGGCAAACCCATTTTCTTCGATAATACGGGTGGCGGCGTCTCCCATGTTACTGACCGCATGGCGGAAGACTTCCCGCCCTTCCATCTTGATGAAATACTGTTTTGGATTATCTTTCGCTCTGGAAGGTGGCATCANGCTGCCGCCGCCAGGCATGTTCAGCAAGTGGCGGAGTCGCCCGTCGCTTTTGATGTAAGTATTGATGATGCCTCGTGNTCCGTCCGACGGTTGCACAATAGCCGCTCCGGCACCGTCTCCAAACAGCACACAGGTTCCGCGATCCTCCCAGTCAGTAATACGGCTAAGAAGTTCCGCTCCGATAACCAGGACAGTACGGTATTTACCGGTGGTAATGAGAGAATCAGCCAGTGCCAGGCCGTAAATGAAGCCGGTACAGGCCGCGCTAATATCGAAAGCGGCGGCGTTCACCGCCCCAATTTTTTCCTGAACGAAACAGGCCGCCGAAGGGAAATACATATCCGGTGTGACGGTTCCGATGATGATCACATCGATTTCCTCCGGACCGATGCCCGCCTGTTTCATAGCGATACGGGCAGCTTCCGATGCAAAATCAGAAGTGGCTTTGCCCTCTTCGGCTATGCGGCGTTCGCGGATGCCAGTCCGCGTACGGATCCATTCATCCGAGGTATCCACCATTTCCGCCAGGTCGTAGTTGGTCAAAACTTTCTCCGGAACGGCGGCCCCCAGGCCCGTGATCATCGATTTTGGAGTTCTTCTTTCCAAGGCTCTTGCTCCTCCAGCACCAGGTTTTCCGTAATTGCCTCTTTCAACCGTTCATTCACCCGCAAATCCAGCATTTTCCGCGCTTCGCGGATGGCATTCCGGATGGCCTTCGGACTTGACCGGCCATGGCAGACAATACAAACACCGTTTACCCCCAGCAGAGGAACACCTCCATATTCCTGATAATCCATTAGCTGGTACAGCTTGCGGAAAGTGGGCTTCATCAAAAAAGCCCCCAGATTTGCAGGGATATTCCGGCCAATTTTCCGCTTCAGCGTGCGGGTGAGCATCCCAATCATGCTTTCCGCGAATTTCAGCACGATGTTTCCCACAAACCCATCGCACACTACCACCTCTGCCGTGCCCCGCAATATGTCACGGCCCTCAATATTGCCAATAAAATTCAGTTTGCTGCGCTTTAGAAGCTGGTGCGCCTGGCGGACAACCTCCGGCCCCTTGGTTTCTTCCTCACCAATATTAAGCAACCCTACTTTCGGCCGCTTGATATCAAAAATATGTTCCATGTACACGGACCCCATCACCCCGAACTGAAGCAGGTTCAGCGGCTTGCAATCGGCGTTGGCCCCCACATCAATCACAACACTCATGCCTTTCTCATTGGGAATAAAAGAACCCA
>MTOL01000132.1 GCA_002011685.1 Deferribacteres bacterium JdFR-76 | reverse complement strand
AGATTCTCCCTGGCAAAATCGACGTCTGCGGAAAAGACCCGTTTTTCTTCTCCCTGAACTCCAATTAGTCGCACACCTGCACTGCCACCTGTTTTATAGCGGCCAGCAATGATCACCTCGCTTCCCTCGAACAGATCTCCGGCCTCCTCCGGAAAAATATCATAAACCTCCAAACCCTCGATTTTCACCCGAAGATTGGACAACAGTGGCTCAGAGACTTTCCTGAAAAAGGAAGAAACAACCATCTCGATGTTTTCCTCAGGTGTGACATATTCCGCCACACCGCGTGTGATCGAAGCAATTTGATCCAGCAAGTAAGTATTGACCTGAAAGCCCACGCCAAAAGCAAAAATCCGCAAATTGGAACGGTTTTTTTCTTCCACGGCCGAAATAATTTCACGGTCTTCGGTAACGCCAACAGTGGGCTGACCGTCCGTAAGGAATACAACCCCAAAAAATCGCCNCTTCTGGGGAGTGCTATGCAGCGCCTCCATCAGCGCATCGTGGATATTGGTACCACCGGAGGCAGAAAGCTGGTCCAGAAAACGGATGGCACTGTCCACCTCTGTGGATCTGGCAGGCTGGAGATTTTCCGCATACCGCCGAACCGTACTGCTGAAGGCAATAATATTGAACCGGTCATCTTCCTTCAAACTCCTCAGACAGAATTTCAGGGCATTTCTGGCCTGTTCAATCTTCTGCCCCGCCATGCTTCCCGAAACATCCAGCACAAAAACCAGATCTTTTGGAATTCTTCTTTTCGCTGTGAAACTGGGTGAAAAAACCAGCAAAAAATAACCATCTTCTCCTGGCCGACGGAAAGTAAATGAAGACAGGCCGATGGGATCCCGGCCCAACCGGTAATACAGCCGGAACTCGTTCTCCTTCAAACTTCGAAGCGGCACCTCAAAGGAAACCAGGACCCTACCCGGTCCCTTGCGAACAATTTCCATCCCCCGGCTGGGCGAGTAAACCTGTTCCACATTTCGCTGAGAGGTGATTTCGGCGGCAAAGGCCATTTGTCCGCTTCCATCTTTCTCACCCATCCCCAGAATCGCTCCGCGGGGACCTAAAGGCAATTTCAACTCATACAGGTCCCCAAGCCGCCTCACTTTTTGAACATACCGTAATTTCACGCGGACCTTTCTGCCCGGCATGACCGGGAAGATTCTGGCGCGGAATAGATTCTTCTCCACGTACTCCAGGAGCGCTGGATCTTTGTACTTCCGCACAATGGACTCATAAATGGAAAGGGCCTCTTCCTTTGTAAGAATCTCACCTTTCAGCTTTTTGCCATCCTGGTATATGCTGAATTCTGTTACCTGGCTGCCCGCTGGTAGCGGAAAATAAAATGTTCCTTCAACCGTCACCGGCGAGCGGTTCTGAAAGGTCTGATCAATCCGGAACGTAGCAACCTGATCCTCAACGGAAATCTGCACATTTGAACCCGTCAAATAGAGCGGCGTCGATACGCCAACGCGCTCGGGCAATTCCGGAACAATCCATCCTTGCCCCCATGCCGCACGGGCCAGTGCAAAAACACCAAAAATCATCCAGAAAAAACGGATTTTGGCACGCATGNCTATTCTCCTTCGAAAGAACTTTTCCCCCGCCATTTTATCTGGGCGGCTGGCAGAAGTTGTGGCTGCACCGGTATATGCGGACGACGGGCAAAGGCGTTCTGACTTAGAACGTTTTTCCAAAAGTTAAAATAAAAGTGATGGCATTGTATTGTTGCTTGCTGAAAATTTGCTTCTTGAAATAGATCGATTGGAACCGGATATCGAAAGCCAGAATCCACGCGCTCAGGTAATACTCGATCCCTGCGCCCAGATAAGCGGTTACCCCACCTACGGAGTAGGCATGAATCCAGCTGTAAGGAAACGAACGGTTCCAATTGTACTGAATTCCGAGCACTGGCCCTCCGCCAACCACCGCGTAGGAACGAATGTTGGGCTCACCTTCAAAAAACGGCAGTCGGTATTTCAGTCCAAACGTGAGTGTGTAAATGGCACCGCGGTTTCGCTGGTAAAACTGCCAGTAGTAAGGATCGAAATAAAACTGATCACTTGGTACATTGTAATAGATAAGGGAAAAAGCGTACGTAAGAGGCCGGTCCTGACGGTAATGATAATGTCCACCAAATCCCAGAAATTCATTGGCAAACGTACTGATGGTCACGCCGGTGTAGCTTTTCTTTGCGGGCGCCTGCAATTTGCGTCTGATGGCAGTGTCCTCATTTGCCCGCTTGGAAGGTTTCGTATCGGGAACAACCTCTTCCTCTTCCGGTTTGGGCTTGATGACTTTGCGCTTTTGAGCTTCGGCTGAGCCAAAAACCATTCCCAGGATTAAAAATGTGAGAAGAATCCGCTTCATCGAATCTCTCCTCTGTTTGAAACGGTACGTGGAGGTAATGTGTTTATTTTCAAAACCCATTTTCAGGCAAAAAGTTCACGTTTTTTTTCAAGCAAGCCGAAATTCCACCCGTCAAATAGCGTGCCGAAAAACGCCTCCCGAACCGCTTTTATGGAAACCGCCACTCCGTTCGGAAGCTTCGCTCTTTCTAAACACCGCACTTGAACCACAATTCGGCCATCCTGGAGAAATCCGCCTTCCATGGCTGTCAATTTTCCGCTTTTTTCCCTTTCTTACCGGACATCCCGCTGCTTCTTCAGCTCATCGATTTCGCGAAGTTTACGGGCGGCAACCCGGCCGAAGTCGCTGGTGGCTCCTTCTTTTCGGACAATCCGTTTAAAAAGTTCGCGGGCCTTTTCATACTCGCCCAGTTTCATATAGGCAAGGCCGGCCTCGTATTCGGCCGTCACATGCCAGGGCAGCCGGGTGGGCCGGGTCAAAAACGGAACTTTGAGAAACTCAGAAACCGCAATCCGGAACTGCCCCATCCGGTAATAGCATTTGGCTATCCAGTACCGTATTTCCGCTTCTTGTTCATTGTTGGCCTCCGGAAGCAGATTTTCCAGCCAGGCAATGGCACGCTGGTATTCACTGAGGTTCATCAGGGTAATCCCTTTGCGGATTTTCATATCAAACGTATCCGGTTCATGCGGGAAATCTTGCAGATACCTCCGAATCGCCAGAAGAGCTGAGTCATACAGACCAACATCCAAGTAGGTTTTGACCAGGTACCGCTCTGCCGTTTTTTTCACAGCTTTAGAGGGATTGTTTTCCAGTGCATTTTTGAACGCTGTAATGGCATTTTCAAATTGTTTGTTTTTGTAGTAATAATCCCCCAGAGTGAGGTAAACCAGGGCGCGGGTACGTTCAAAACGGGCCTCCTTTACCAGATCGGTGAGAATTTCAAGGGCCTTTTCGTCCCGGTTGGTAATCATGTACAGTTTGCCCAACCCGTAGCGGCCCAGCTCTCCGTATCGCGTTTTTTTGTAGCGCGATTGGATCCGCTTAAACTGCTTTTCGGCCAGATCAAACGATTTCTTTTCCAGATAGGCATTCCCGATTTCGTATTCGACCTCAGCCAGCAGAGAATCCGGAAAGTCTTTTTCTTTTCGGAGCCGTTCAATTTCCTTCAGCACAGCCGAAAAACGGCCTTCCTTTACGGAACACAGCAGCAGTCCTTTGCGGGCCAGGTTTCTGGTTTGCGGTTGCCCCGCATTCTTCAACAATTCGGCAAACTGATGCTTAGCCTCCTGAATCTTGCCTTCCTCCAGCCGGGCAAAAATCCGTTTTAGCAAAATCTTCTCCCTGGCCGGATGGTCCACAAACCGGTTGATAAACTGATCGTAACGGAAAGCGGCCTCGTCTTTCTGGGCCTTTTTCTCTGCCAGCTTAGCCAGAAAAAGATAGATCTCTGCCACGTGGGTACCCTGCGGAAAACGGCGGAGGTATTCTTCCATTCTTTCACGGGCTTTTAGCCAGTTTTCCAGCTGAAGGTGCGCTCTGCCCAAGAGGAATAGTTTTTCAGCAGCAAACTCCCTTCCGGACACCTTTTCCAGAAAATTCAGCGCCTCCCGCCCCTTTCCCTGTTCCAGGGCCAGGCCGGCGGCCTCCACGAGGGCCGAATCATACACCGGCGCGTAAACGTATTCTCTGCAAATCGCTTGCAATACATCCAGGGCCTTCTCATGTTCTCCCTGGTTGCGGTAGATCTGCGCAAGCAGGCGCAACGCCCCAAGCCGGTAACGGGAAATCTTCGTACTGCCAGCTACTTTTTCCAGATCTTTCGCTGCCCCAGCTGTATCACCCAGCGCCAGCAAGGCCGTCCCTCGCTCAAAATAAAGTTCGTGAATGGTGTTAGAATTCCTAAGGATGGAGGAAAGCGAATCCGCCTGCTGCAGCAGATCGGTGTACAGCTTAACGGCTGAGCGGAGCGAATCCCGGATGGCCCTTCTGCCATAGCTGGCCAGCAGCCGAGCCAGCCTTATTTTTACCGGAAATTGAAGCTCGGGCGGATATCTGGATAGCAGGCGCGTCAAAAACTCGTGCTCCTCGATAAATTCATAGGTTTCCGGCGTTCCCCGCGCCATACGCTGCAGGTCGTGGGCCCGCAGTAGATCTGTCAGCTGCAAGGATGCATCCGTTTCGGCGGCGGCCGCCTGAATATAAAACATGCGTGCGCTGTCCAGATCCGCTGCACGGCGCTCTGGATCTCGTGCGTTTCTGGCACGCAAGTAATAACTCTGCCCCAGTAACCGGTTCACTTCCGCACGCGATTCCTCCAGCAGGTCCCTTGCCATCGCCTGACGGATAAGGCGGATGCCTTCTTCATAGGCGCCATGGGCAAAAACAAGCTGCTGGAAGAGGGCCAGCAGCACGTCGTCGCGGTTGCCCCGGATCAGCAAATCGCTGACGGAAGCGGCCAGCTCTGCCACACTGTTCGCGGCAGACATCTCCCCTCCCAGCTGGTCCAGCAGCCGTTCAGCCTGGGCCAGTAACGGGCTGCCGGAAAATTGCCGGCGAAAATCCACCAAAAGGGCTTTAGCGCGCGCTGTTTGTCCAAGTTCCACATAGCAGCGCGCCATCTCCAGCCAGGCCTCATCTGACCAGCGTGATAATTTTCCAGGCTGGATAATCTTCTCCAGATAAAAAAGGGCCTGCATCGGCTGTCCCGCACGCCGCCTGTAAAACCGCCCAAGCAGGAAAAAAACCTGATCCTCCCAACCGGCTCTCCCGCGCGCATATTTCACAAGCGTTTGTCCGATCGAAGCCGCCAGACTCACCTGCCCTTCCGATGCCGCAACCTCAAAGAGCGACACCATCCCCTGC
>MTOL01000134.1 GCA_002011685.1 Deferribacteres bacterium JdFR-76 | reverse complement strand
GTGGGATCCGCCTGAAGCAGCATTCCACGCTTTAAACGGTTGTGGTAGACCGCCGAAATGATCGGCATTTCCGATTCAACCATTGCCTCCCCCTGAATGATGGATGCAAGGGTCACCAGCTGGAGTAGATCCAGCCCCCTTTTTCTGCCCGCTTCAATGACCGAATCCGGAACCATTTCGAAAAAGTGCTGAACCATCTTTCTGGCCAGTTCCTCCTCCTTTTGTCCCCAGGTGAAGAAATACGTATCGGGAAAGAGAAACCCTTCCAGCGAAGGGCCGGGGACCCCCAGCTGCCGGCAAAAATCCGTATCGTTCACCACTTGCATAAATTGCACAGAATCTGCATGCAGGTGTTCCGCCAGCAAGGAGGCAATCCTGCGCGCCGTAAACCCCTCCGGTATGGTCACCCGGACGTAGGCGATCCTCCCTTTGTGCAATATATCCAAAAGTTTCAGGGTGCTGGCCTCCTCCGCACTGATCTCGTAGCGGCCAGCCTTCAGTTCCCCGCTGATCCTTAAGACCTTGGATGCAACCACGAAACGTGTGGCAGACTTGATAACACCATCCCGCTCCAGGATCGCTGCAATATCATAAACGTTCAGCCCTGGAGAGATGGTAACCACTCTTTTTTCTCCGTTGGGAATGGCACTGTTCGGCCAAAAAAGGGCATATCCGGCAAATCCGCCGGCCAGCAACAAAAGCCCACCCGCCAGCCACAAAAACAGCTTCCACCGAAATTTTTTGCTTCCCTTTTCCATAGCACCCCTTATTTGACCATTTCTGCTACTTCCCGTGCCGGATCCGGCTCCAGTAGGATTTCACATCAAAGAGCGGACTCCATTCCTGCGTGTGGCACCTTGTACACTGATCCAGTTTCCCGGCGGCGCCGCGGTCCACAACATCCCATTCACCGTGGCCCTGCGATACCTGGTGGCAATCCATGCAGGAGATCCCCTTTGGGTATTGCGGCGAAAAGTGGCATTTCACACACCCCTCATCGTATTCGTGAAGAAGGGTGCCAGCCTTGGCATGCCTGGAGCGTTCCCACACCTCATATGCCAGCAGGTGACAGTGCCGGCAGGCCTCCACATTATTGTAACGGCCTTCCGGATCGGTTTGTATGTATTTCTCCAGATGTTCATCGTAGGCTTTTAGTTTCTTGTATAGCAGGGAATCCACGGGAAAATCTTCCTTCAAATAGACCCGGCGGTAAGAAATTGCAAACGCACCGTCTTTTGCCCGTCTCACCCGGATCAGCTCCACGCTCTGGCCGTCCGAGCTGGCGGGCACCACAGCGGGAACTTTGCCTTCCGTCCAGCTGGCAGGTAGATCGTCACTCTCATGTCCGAGCAGCCACACGTGGATGCCGGGAAATTTTTGAACAAGTTCTTCAAGCCGGTAACGGTCCCCATGGAAAAGCACAATTCCCAGTTCCCCTTTTCCCAGGCTTTTTTGAAAAGCCTCAAGCACCTCTTCAGTATTCCGAAACGGCAATTGCGGTTTTCTGCTAGGCTCAAAAAAGGAAAAGGCCTGCGGATCCAGAATTCCTGCCACCGCCACCGAAAAAGGTCCTTTCTTGAAGCGCATTACCCGGCTTATCCCATCCTTCCAACGGTTTCCAGAGTAATTGGAAAAAAGCAATGGCAGATCGGTTCCGACCACTTTCTTTTCAAAAAATGCAATCCCGTTCCAGAATTCCTGATCTCCAATCTGAATCGCGTCATATTCCATCCGGTCATAGCTTTCCAAAACCAGGGCATTTTGCCATTGCCGGTCAACCGTTCCCAGCAAATCCCCGCCGTCCAGCAGCAGAATCCAGGAGGATTCTTTTTGCAACTGCCGGAGAAAAGCCAGCCGCCGCGGCAGCCCACCGGCCGCTGTCTCCTCGCAACCGCAATCCAGCAGCTGGCCGCTGGTGTTGGCAGTAAATACCACCAGCAGTGTATCCGGAGGCGCCGCCCGCACCATCCGCACCGGACTCAAAGACAGAATCAGCCCCACCAAAAAAATTCCACTTCTGAACCGACGCAAAGCTAAACCTCCGGGCAACGGTGAGATGGGTCACCCTATTGCAACGTAAATATTATTCAACGTCCTTTTTAATGGCAACATTTTTTGGGACAGACTCCAAAAATCCCCCCGGAGAAAACAGCGGCACTAACCGGAAGAATCAGTCAATTGCAACAATAATCCGCAAAAAATGATGTCTCAATGAAATATTCAGCGCATTTTTCCCGGTCATTATCTATTTTATTCTATACGGTAAGCTTTGTCAAAACAAAAGCCTAGCCCCAGACCCCCTTCTTGCCGGCCAGGTAGTCTGAGAGGATCCGATCGTGATCAAACGCGAGCGGTGAAGGGAGCCTGTCGGGCGGAAAAACATGAAGGTCCCTGGCATCATCTCCCGCTGCTGGCTCACCACGGGCTTTTGCCACAAACACAGCCGAAAGCGTGTGTTGCCGCGGGTCGCGATTTGGCTGAGAATATACACCCAGCAGATACTTCAGTTCTACATCCAGGCCTGTTTCTTCTTTGGCTTCCCGCACCGCTGCCACATCGGCAGATTCACCGTAATCCACAAACCCGCCGGGAATGGCCCACCCGAACGGAAAGTTTTTCCTCTCAATCAGAACAATCCCCTTCCCTTCCGGCCTATCCAGCTCAATTATTATATCCACGGTGGGCACGGGATTCCGGTATATTTCTATTTCGTAGCCGCAGCCAGGACAGGCTATTTTCCCTTTTACGCTCATTTTCCCTCCCCAAGATACNTAACACCAATTCACCTCCAGCCGTTACAAGAGTTTAGCACGTCTCTTTCGGCATTTTTTGAGATTCGTCCGAAATCGAACATGGTCCTTTTCGAACGGCACCCAGGAAAAAGAAGATCATCCCCCTCTTTGCCGGAAAACGAATGCGGGCCAGCGCTGGAAAGCACCGCCTTCGGCGGATTCCAAAATGGCCCCTGAGCCACCTACCCTGGGAAGCTCCGCTTGTCCGTAAAACCGAATTTCAAAAACGCAAGGTTCTGTGCGCAAAAACAACAAAGGCACGCCCGGAGGACGTGCCTTCGAAAACTCTAGGTCTGGTCTTTACCCCACACCCAGACCTGATTGCAGGTATTTTTCCAAGGCATTCAGTACTTTTTCCCAGAGCTGGCGGTGTTCCTCTTTCAGCTCATTTTTCAGGAACAGCCCGTGGGAAAGGGTCAGCTCGGTTTTTCCGTTGGCACTGTCCAGTCTAATGGCAACCAGTGAACGTTCCTGATGTGTTCCACCTCCACCAAGCGACCAGGTGAACACCAGTTTTTCGGGCGGACGCAATTCGGTATAAACTCCTGCAAATAACGACATTTCCCCGCCGGGATGCTGCAACCCAATCTTAAAACGTGAATTTTTCCGCAAATTCACGGTCACAAATTTAACGGAATGCTCCGGGGTGGGACGGAACCATTGCTGAACGGCTTCAGGATCGGTCAGTGCCTTAAACACCCGTTCGCGGTCTGCTGGCAGTGTTTTTTTCAGCTGAAAACCGCGCGGAATAAAGAGATCCACATCATCCACTTTGATCGCCTGCATCGGTTGGTCCCCTTTTTCTTAACTTTGAACCTGTCGCTTTCCTTTTTCAGATCCGGCGCTAAATATAGAAATTTTTTGGCATTTCGACAAACTATTTCTCAGTTTTCTGACTGCGCCTCACCCTTTCCATCAGCCGTTCCCAGTTGTGGTCCACCTCAGCCTGGATTTTTTCAACATCTTTGGGTGTCAGTTTGCGGAACCGGCCCTGAACCTTCAGATATTCCTCCACCGGCAGGCCCTTCGGCTCCACATTCAGCGTGTACTTTTCTCCGTACTCAATTTCTATGAGGGGGAACACTCTGGTATGTACCGCCAGGTGTGAGATTCGGATCGACTGATCATCCTGAATTTTCCATCCCGGCGGGCAGGGAGAAAAGATATGGATGAATTTCGTTCCCCGGATGCTCTTCGCTTTTTGAAACTTGCGGATAAAATCTTCTGGATAGGCCACTGAGGCGGTGGCTACGTACGGTATCCGGTGAGCGGCCATTATTTCCACCATGTTCTTTTTGGGCGTTTCTTTGAGATGTTTGTCCGGTGTGGTGGTGGTCCAGGCGCCGTAGGGTGTGGCAGAACTCCGCTGGATACCGGTATTCATGTACGCTTCGTTGTCGTAGCAAACATAAATAAAATCTTCATTGCGTTCGGCCGCTCCCGAAAGGGCTTGGAATCCGATGTCGAAGGTTCCGCCATCACCGGCCCAGGCCATCACCGTAACATCCTTTTGCCCTTTGATCTCCAGTGCCGCCTTCATGCCGGATGCCACAGCCCCCGCCGTTTCAAACGCTGTGTGGAACACAGGCACACGCAGGGCCGAGTAGGGAAATGGTCCGGCAATAATGGACCAGCAGCACGCCGGGATAATCACCATCGTATTCGGTCCCAGGGCCTTCAACGCATACCGCATGCTCAGAGAAGCCCCGCAACCGGGACAGGCAAGGTGGCCCGAATACATCAGCTCGTTTTCGGGTATACGCGGTCGAATTTCCGGTATCGCCATGGTTTTCCTCTCTATTGTTTTAATCCCATCCAGATAATGTCTTCTTCAGGCTGTTCAGCCTCCAGGGCATAATCCACAATTTTTCGCAGATCGGAAAGTGTTACGTCGCGGCCTCCCAACCCAATAATGGTCCCAAAAATCCGCGGCGCCTTTCCATTTGCCTGACCGTACAGAGCTGCCTTGATCTCCTGGTAGAAAATTCCCGTAGCTCCAAAGGAGATATTCCGGTCAATCACTACTACTTTGGCTTTCCCCATGAGCAGCTCTCTAACCTTCTCCGCCGGAAATGGGCGGAACATCCGGATCTTCAGCAAACCCACTTTTAACCCCTTGCTCCGGTATTCGCGGACAATGGCGCGGGCATTGCTGGTCAGGGCCCCGGCCGTAACCAGTACCAGTTCGGCATCGTCCAGTTCTACCGATTCTACAATCCCGTACCGGCGTCCCACCAGTTTGTGGTATTCCTCATCTGCCTTTTCGGCTACAGCCGGCACATCCTCCATCGCTTTCTGAATCTTATAGCGCAGCTCATAATAATTTTCCGGTGTAACCAGCGCACCAAAGGCATGCGGATCATTCACGTCCATCTTAAAAGGCGGTTTATAGGGCGGAAGATACTGGTCAATTACTTTCTGATCTGGTATATCCACCACCTCATAGGTATG
>MTOL01000272.1 GCA_002011685.1 Deferribacteres bacterium JdFR-76 | reverse complement strand
GGCGGCGGATTCAGCTGGAGTTTTTTGATCCAGATCTTCCCGTCGAGGAGACAGATATCCGGGAAATGTTGCAAGGCGGAGAGGCAACCGGAGACCGTCTGTCTCATTTGGGGCTGGGTCTGGCGCTGGCAAGAGATGTTCTGGAGTGGCTGGGTGGAGGCTTGAGCCTCGCTGAAGAGCCATTTTTAAAAATGATCGTGACAATTCCGTTGAAAAACCACAGCACAGGGGGCAAAAAGGAGGAATAATTCATGGTCTGGACGCTCAATGAACAGGCGCATGCCGAGTTAACGTCGCCACAGGCAGCCGGCGGAGAAGATCAGGGACGGAAAAGCATCCTGATCGTTGAGGATGAACCGGAAATCCGCGAGCTAATCCGCGAAACGCTGACGGTGGAAGATTTCGAATTTCTTGAAAGTGATACAGCGGAACGTGCCTGGAACATGATCCGCCAGCAAAAGCCAGACCTGGTGCTCCTGGATATTTTGCTGCCGGGAAATATGGACGGGCTGGATCTCTGCAAAAAGATAAAATCGGACAAGAACACCGAACGCATCCCCGTCCTATTTGTTACAGCCGTGCCCATAAACGAACTACAAACACATGAGATGAAGGCGGACGGGGTATTCTACAAGCCGTTCAGCCCGATGGAACTGATTGATAAAGTCCTCGATGTGCTTGGAATGAACGATTAAAGGTGGGGTGGAGCCATGGATAAAACAATGGAATTAGGGGTTGCGGACTGGAAAACGAAATATTCCAATCCGGAACTGCAAATCCGTGAACTTTTTCGGAACTACAATATCAGTACGGAGTTGATCCGTAAGACGACCAACCTGGAAGAACTGCTGGATCTGATTCTACAAGAATACATTGAGCGGTTCGACGAGATCCCGGGAGTGGATCTGGTGAATGTTGATAAGATGGACAACCGGCTGCCTGTGCGGGAGAAGCTCCGTTCGCTGATAATGTTTGCTTCCCAGGCCGTGCTCCTGAAAGAAAATGCCGAAATTTTTCGGGAGCTGGAACGCAAAACCCGGCAGCTCGAAAAGAAAACGGAAGAACTGAAAAAGGCAAACCAGGAACTGGAACAGCTCAACCATCAGTATCTCAACATGCTGGGATTTGTGTCTCACGAGCTGCGCAGTCCGCTTATTTCCATTCTGGGGTTTGCAGAATTGCTGGATGAGGAGCTGCTGGGACCGCTCAATGACGAGCAGCGCAAGTCCGTCCAGGTGATAATCCGCTCTTCCCAAACGTTAATCGATATGATTAAAAATTACCTGGATCTTGCCCGTATCGAACAGGGTGAGATGCGCGTGGAGAAAAGAAAGGTAAATCTGTATGCGGATGTCCTGACTCTCATTCTGGAGGAGATGGCCGAACAGTTTGAACGGAAGGAGCTAACAGTCATTGTAGAAGGTGAGGAGCAGGATGCCGTCGTTCCCTGCGATCCGGCCCTTATTCGCATCGTGTTTACCAATCTGCTTTCCAACGCGGTGAAATATTCGAAGGAAGGGGGGCTGGTGCGAATCCGGTTTGAGCCCAAAGAAGAAGAACTGGAAGTTTCTGTGTACAACACGGGGCCCGGGTTGCCCAAAAGCCAGCTGAAAAATCTCTTCAAAAAATTTACACGGATCGATGAGCCTTCCCGCCATGAAATGAGGAGTTCGGGACTGGGGCTGTATAATGCCAAATTCATTGTGGAGAAACACGGCGGAAAAATTTGGGCAGACGCCGAAAAAGGGAAATGGTTCTGTGTCTATTTTACCCTGCCCTATGAAGAAGAAACAGTGGGTGCTGAAGAGGACCGCAAAAATGGAGGCCGGAGGCGTCCCTCCAGACGGTGATCCGGCCGGAAAGTGGGGCTGCTGGGATTATGTCGGTTGTCTGGATTGTGGAAAGAAATGAACAAACGCGGGAACGGCTTATAAGGCTTTTCGTGGAAAATGGAGAGGAGGTGAAAGGTTTTTCATTTCCGGAGGAAGCGGAGCGCGCCATTCAGCATGCGGTTCCGGATGTGCTGATTGTAGAGTGCGATGTGGGCAAAACGGAAGATCCGCTCCGGCTGACCCGTTTTGCTCTAGAGCGTTATTCCACCCTCCCTATTTTAATCCTCAGTGACAACCGCGATCCAGATTTCCGGCGGGAGTTATTTGAGCTGGGCGTTGCCGATATTGTGTACAAACCCTACGATCCTGTTCTTCTGCGGTTGAAGGTTAAAAACCTGCAGCGCATTCGGAAGGGAGCCCACCCGGATAGGTCGAAAAAACCGGAGGAGGAAGAAATAGACCTGGAAGGCCCGGTGCTCCCGGAACTGGCTACAGAAGTTCCTTACGTCCGCTATGGCCGCAGCCAGGCGGAACTTCAGGACGCTGCCCGCGCAGAAAGATGGCGGATTGCCCTGGAACGGGCATACCAGAAAGGGGCGGTACAAAAATTTCTTGCCGGGCTATGGTTGGGATGTCCACATTGCCGCCGCCCGCTGTGGGGGGTCCGCTGGTCAGCCAATGACATTGCGCTTGCCTCCCATACAGCCCTGACCTTGCGGAACGCTTTCTGGGATTGGGTTCAGTCCCTGGGAGGTTATCTATCTCATGAATTGCCGGAAAAACGGGAAACCTTCGAGGCTGCAGAATGGCTGTGTCCGCACTGTCATGCCTCTTTTTCTTCCATCGAGGCAGGTGCAGATCTTCTCACGGGTTACGGCCCATTTTCAACGAAGGGGACGACAGTGACAGAATTGCGGAGTATATTGGAACGGGCCGGTTTGGCGGTAACGGAGCTTCCTGCCGGAAAAACCCTGGAAGAAGTTCTCAAAGAGACGCGGGAAACCGGACAGGAAGTGCTGCTCATCCGGTTTGTAACAGAGCCACACGGGATCGATTTTCTGAAGCGGGCCCTGGCTGTGGTTTCGCACATCCTTAAAAAATACACATCTGAAGGAACCATTTTCATCCTAGATCCCTCTGGTCAGCTGGCGGTTCTGCTACCGGAATCAGCGGAGGGATCGGGTCAGAGGCTGCTCCACCAGTTAACCTATTACGTCCGCCGCTTTGGTATTGAGAAGGCTTTTCGCATTGGCCGCCTGCCCTTCAAAAAACCGTGATTCTTCCAAATTGATTTCGATTATTTTATCAGTCGTGTTTGCGTCGTCTGCCGGGTTGATGTTGCAATGTCCAGACCTTGAGAGGGGAGCGAGGCCAAACCGTCGGTGTTCACTTCCTGACTGGCCTGGACCAGAATGCCCTGGGCGTAGTCGAAATAATAGATCTGGTGGCTCGTACCGGTGCCTTCATACAACGTTTCCATGCCGCTTTGGGTCCCGGCACCCGAAAGTTTTAGCTGACTGTCGCCCACAATTTTGATGCACTCCCGCCCACTGATCTGTTCCATGCCAGCAAAACGGTAAGTGGTGTGACTGATGACTGTAATGTCCAGACCGCCAGATTTGACAAGGCTGGTGTCCTGTATTATCCAGGTGTCACCTGTTTTTACTTTTTGATCGGGGAAAACAAAAAGGATGTTTTTCAGCTGGGTCTGGATGTTTGTTCCAAGGGGGTGCCGTTGCAGCTCGTCAATCCCTTCGATATTTGTCACTTTGCCCTTCCGGTTGGCGAAAAGGCGAATGGAAGATCGGAGCAGGAGCTTTTTGAAATCTTCCAGCGAAGGAAACATGGGATTCTGGAAGTGGAGGGAGTCAAATTTCACGTCGAACTGGATGGCGTCCTTCTCTACTTTTACAGCCCGCAAGGTGAAGATCTGATAGCTGGATGTTTCAAAAGCCTGCTCCTGTCCCATGATGTTCTGCTGTATGTTGCTGCGGGTGGTCACTTCGTAGCTGGCAGAAAGTCCCGGTGGCGTATTATAAACCAAATCAATGCCGGCGGTAGCCAGATCTTTCAGAGATTTTTTTCCGCCTGCACAGGCAGACAGAAAGGCCGCCAGGGCCAGGCCGTACAAAAATAGCGTTTTTCTGTTCATTGAACCCTCCTGTTTTTCATGCGGAAATGCATTTCGGCCCAGTTGTGCAGTGAAAAGAAGCCTTTCCTGTTTTGGCCATCAGGAAGAGAGATCGGATTCCAGGGGTTCGAAATCCCTTTCGTTTTCGGAACCCACAGTGCGGTTCTTGCCCGCCTTTTTGGCCAGATACAGCCTCCGGTCTGCGGCTTCCACGAGACTCTTTGCGGAGTAGGCATCGTTGGGAAAGTTGGAAACACCAATGGATACGGTAACCGGTCGTTTTATTCCAGCTTCCACAATGGCAAGATTTTGCTCAATAGCAATCCGCAGTTTTTCGGCAGCGATAAAGGCGTTCCGGGCATTGGTTTCCGGTAAAAGTGCCACAAATTCCTCACCGCCGTATCGGCACAGGACGTCCGAGGAACGCAGGTTCTTTTGCGCAATTGCTACCAGGTTTTTCAGTACTTCATCACCGGTGATGTGTCCGTACTCGTCGTTCAGGTCCTTGAAATTATCGATATCGATCATCAGAAGGGAAAGGTTTCGTTTGTAGCGTTCCGCCCGTTTAATTTCCATTTCGATGCGCTGGTTGAAATACCGCCGGTTATAGGTTCCGGTCAGGTGGTCGCGGTACGTGTCTTCTCTGGTTTGGACGAAAAGAACAACTTTGTCCAGAATGTTACTGAGTTCCTGAGCCAGTTGTCCAAAAAAGCGGATTTCGTCCTGGGTAAAGGGGTTTTCCGCTTCGCGGAAGAAATTCAGGAAGCCGGCCACCTTTTTTCCGGAAATAAAAAGCGGAAAACCGGCAAGTTCCAGGGGGAAAAGGACAGGAACGTCACCATCCAGGATGCGTGCATCGGACTCATCACGGACAAGGCGGAGGATGGGGCCCGGTTCTGAATGGTGGTCCAGCCATTCCTCTTTCGGGAGAAGCACAACCTGCTGTCCCTCTTTGGACGTGCCGTAAGGGCTTTCCAGCTGCAGCATCTCCCGGTAGGAGGGATCGATGTGCAGAGAGACGTAGCGGATCGACAGGGAGTCGCGGAACAGCTTGAGAATGCGGGTGAGGATCTGATGGAGATCGAATGTGGTGCTGAGTACACGGGCGAGGTTGTAGAGAACGAACAGTTCGGAAAGCCGGCCCGATAGCGAGCGATTCGTGCTCTCAACCTCCTGGTAGCGCTTTTCCAGTTCTTCCAGTTTTTTCTGCAGGTCCATTTTTGGATGAATTATGGTTCCGCAGGTACAGCCTCGCCGGCGGCGACGATAAGGCGGGCGAGGTATTTTCGC
>MTOL01000525.1 GCA_002011685.1 Deferribacteres bacterium JdFR-76 | reverse complement strand
CGGCTCCTTCAGATACGCCTCCAGCTCCTGCGTCAGGGTCTGAATATCCGCATCGGAAAAGCCCTTCTCTTTCGCTGCATCNTCCAGCGTCCCCCAGATGGGTTCGCCACAGATCAGACAGCGAATTCCCTTTTCCATTAAAAACTGTACAGATTTAGGATATTCCCTCACCAGATCCTCGATGGTTATTTTTGGATCAATCTTCATTGCACAACTCCGTTTTTCTTCGCTCAATTAGAAGGTCTTCCACATTTTTGATTCAGACAGAAAGAACACGTTACATGAAAATTGGGAGGCGTTTCAGGCAATATGGGAGTTACCTTACAGAGGCTTGAAGGGGGGCCAGATTTCCACCCCATACTCCGGAGGAGTCACCGGCCGAATCCGGCACTTTGCACTTACACGGAGAAAAATGCCGTTTAATGGGCGCTCCGCTCCCTGAACATCACCTGCACAGAATACCGCTGTTTCGGGAAAGACGGATCAAGCCTTTACCCATCAAGCGAGGCGCTATTTTTCCAGAACCTTTATCACACGGCCTTTCAGTACATTGGCCGTTGCATCTTCAATTTTAACCTCAACAAACTGGCCGCGGCCGTAATTCCCTTTCGGGAAAATCACAATTTTATTTCCGTCATTCCGTCCCTGGTAATCCTGATCCGATTTCTTGGTCCGCTCTTCCTCGATCAGCACTTCATGCACTTCTCCAATATGAGCCCGGTTTTTCTTTAGCGAGATCTCCTTCTGGATCTCATTCAGCCGCACGATCCGCTCCGTTTTTACTTCCTCCGGAACATCATCGGGATATTTGCGGGCTGCGATGGTCTTGGGCCGCTCAGAATATTTGAAAATGAAGGCGGAATCGAATTCCACTTCCCGCACAACCTTAACTGTATCTTCAAACTCCTCGTCCGTCTCTGTCGGGAAACCAACGATGATATCGGTTGTCAGCACCAGTCCGGGAATGCGATCGCGCAATTTTTCAACCAGCTCCAGGAACTCCTTTTGTGTATACGTGCGGTTCATTAGGTCAAGAATTCGATCATTGCCCGCCTGCAGCGGCAGATGGATATGCTTGCAAACTTTGGGATTTTCGGCAATCACCTCAATCAGCCGTTCCGGAAAATCTTTGGGATGCGGTGAAGTGAACCGGATCCGCTCAATGCCATCCACTTTGCTTACCATTTCCAGCAAATCGGCAAAATCTTTGCCTTCGTAACGGTACGAATTGACATTTTGCCCCAGCAACGTTACCTGCCGGAACCCCTCCTGAGCCAGGCGACGGATCTCCTCCAGCACACTTTCAGGCGAACGGCTCCGTTCTCTTCCACGCGTGTAGGGCACCACGCAGAACGTGCAGAAATTATCGCAGCCGCGCATCACGGCAATCCAGGCGTTCACGCCACCTTCCCGCAGCGGATACACATCGGAATATGTCTCAAACTCGGAAAGTGTTACATCAAACGCTTTTTTGCCTTCTTCCTCCACTTCCCGGATGAGATTTGG
Organism: Deferribacteres bacterium JdFR-76; assembly: GCA_002011685.1. Lineage (GTDB taxonomy): Bacteria > Zhuqueibacterota > JdFR-76 > JdFR-76 > JdFR-76 > JdFR-76. Next base: position 3,774 of record MTOL01000525.1, on the reverse strand, counting down.
AAGGCGTTTGTAACTATCCGGCCCCACCACAAAATCAATGGGCAAATTGGGATCTTTCAGCAAATCCTGGCGGAAATTCGTCGCCATGCAGCCCAGAACTCCGATCAGAACACGTTCTTTACCTTTCTCAGAACGAATTTTATGAATCCGCCCATACACCTTGCGGTTGGCGTTTTCCCGCACCGAGCAGGTGTTCAGGAGTATGATTTCAGCATCCTCCGGTGAAGACGTGAATTCGTACTTCTCTTTCGTCAGGATTGCCCTGACCAGCTCGGTGTCGTATTCGTTCATCTGGCAGCCAAATGTCTCAATATAAACCTTCTTCATCGCAGTACACCTACCACAGCCTGTTCTTCTACCTTTTCTAGGTAAACTTCACAGAACCTATTAGCCAAATCCAGATCAGATTGTACTTTAACCCGGACATACGTATCGGTCAGGCCCGTCCAGTAGCCGTTTTTTTTCTGTTCAAACAGCACCGTCACCGTCCGCCCTACAAAACGCTCGTAATACGTACGCCGTTTTCTGGCGCTCAGTTCCCGGAGAATCTTGCTTCGTCGTTCAATCACCTCTGGAGGAACCTTGCCCTCCAACCCCCGGCTTTTAGAGTGCTCTCTTTCGGAATAGCTGAATACATGAAAATAGGCAAACGGGAGCTCTTTTACCAGCTCGGTCGTCTGCCAGAAATGCGCCTCTGTCTCCCCAGGGAAACCAACAATAATGTCTGTCCCCAGGCATACATCCGGGACCCGTTCTGCTGCTTTGCGAACAAATGCCGTGAATTCTTCCACCGTGTAATTTCGGTTCATTCGGCGGAGAATTTCATCCGTGCCACTTTGAAGAGGGACATGTAGATGCCGGCAAAGTTTTCCGCCACGGGCCATTTTATCAAGAATTGCATCCGGGATGGTGGTTGGTTCGATGGATGAAATGCGGATCCGCCGCAGTCCGGGCACGTTTTCCAGCGCCTCGATGACGTCTACAATGGTACGGGTTCCATCCCTGTATGTGCCCAGATTAATCCCGGTAAGCACAATCTCCTGATGTCCAGCTTTAGCCAGTTCCTGTGCTTCACGTACCAGATCTTGGAAATCACGGCTTCTGGCGCGGCCCCGTGCAAAAGGGATCTCACAGAAGGAACAGAAAAAATCGCACCCATCCTGAATCTTTAGGTTGGCGCGGGTGTGCTGGCGGTCAATGCCCGGTACATCGATGGTAAAACTGCCTTTAGGAATAGCCGGAACGATTACTTCTGGTTTTTCGCCGCTGGAATGCCGGATGATATCCGGCAGATCCATCTTTTTTGCATTGCCTACTACCCACTTCACGCCGGGCATTTCAAGAAGGCGGTCCCGCTGCACCTGGGCCTGGCAACCGATGAGCGCAATTCGCGCCCGGCGATTCCGGCGCACAATTCGGTTGACCAGCTTCCGGGCATCAGCATCGCCGTTTTCGGTCACGGTGCAGGTGTTCACCACCACCACATCCGCCGGATCGCGGAAGTCTACCACCTCAAAACCGGCCCGTTCGAAACTCTGCTGCAATATGGCTGTCTCTGCCTGATTTAGCCGGCAGCCAAAGGTGTAAAACGAAACTTTCATCCTGTGATTTTCACTTTCTCTTGAAACAGCAACCGTCAATATAACCACGGGCGCTGGACAAAATCAATAGAATCCAGCATTGCACCCATTTTTTCTGCACACAAAGCTGCTTTTTCAACCTATGTCCAGCTTTTTCAGGATGTTAAATTTAGGAGATTCGCTAAGGGATTGCAAAGATATTTCTGGATGGGCTTTATCACTAAAAGCCCCGGAGAACCGAAAAACGCACAGAGAAAAATGCTTCAGCAAAAGTGCTATGTACTCAGTTACTCCTGTCGCTACTCTTCGCAAGTAGAAAGTTAGCCGGTGCTACAATCTATGTGCAGGATGCTGCCACCCATTTCGAAGGTCGTACCGCTTTTTTCCGCATCCTCCATAGTTTTTTCCGGTGTGCCTCCGCGCAGTTCAGATTCTCCGGCAGCCCCCCATGCGCAGGGCTTCATGTCACACAGTGTGGCACCGGTCACAATCGGGAGACCATGGGGTAGCCAATTTCTGAAACCGCATCACATTTTGCCGAGAGGGTCTTCCGCCGTGCACAATCTCAAAGCTGCAGGACATCTTCAGTGCGGCAGGACCAAAATCCCCCCAGAAGCCCCTTTTCCGACTCTTTGTTCAGCTGGCAATTTTCATTGAAAAATCGCACACCGGCGCCGAATGGGTCAGAGCTCCGACGGATATAAAATCCACACCTGTTCGCGCAATCTCGCGCACGTTTTCCAGCCGGACATTTCCTGATGCTTCGAGTGCGACGTGCCCGCCAGCCATCTCCACAGCTTTCCGCATCGTTTCTAGATCCATATTGTCCAGCATGATCTGCTGCACATCCAGCTGCAGGGCCTCCGATAGCTGCTTCAGATCAGTCACCTCTACCTCAATGCGGACGGACTGGCCTTTCTCCCTCAGAAACCTTTTGACTCTTTCCACAGCCGGGCGAATCCCCCCTGCCGCGGTAATGTGATTGTCCTTAATGAGCACCATGTCGTACAGTCCCATGCGGTGGTTCCACCCGCCTCCCATGGCTACGGCATATTTTTCCAGCTTGCGCCATCCCGGCGTGGTTTTGCGGGTATCCAGGAGTCGGCAGTTTGTGCCCTCAAGCTCGTGGACAAACTGGGCTGTTAACGTAGCAATGCCGCTCAGCCGACCCAGAAAATTAAGGGCCGTTCTTTCTGCTTTCAGCAGCGCCAGCACGGGTCCTTCAAGCTCCAAGATAACCTGCCCGCGGGCAAAGCGGTGGCCTTCTTCCAGACCCGGTTTTGCTTCAACCTCCCGGGAAAGTGTGCGGAAGACCTCCACGGCCACGGGCAACCCGGCCAGCACACCTTCCTGTTTGGCAACAATCCGGGCACCGGCGACCTCGTCCGCAAAAATGGCTTCTGATGTCAGATCTCCCGTCCCGCCCAGATCTTCCTGAAGCGCCATCCGGATAAGTGGAAGATAATCCTCTGGTTCCAGCTCCGTTAGCCGGAAGGGAAAGTTTTCAGGATTTCTTTTTTCGACCATTTTGCCTTTCCGATCGTCCCAATTTCCACAATCTTTCCACGCCATAAAAAGAGAACCCGGTCACCCAGCCGAAGAAAATCTCGCAGTTCAGGAAATACACGCAGCAGAGCGAAATAAGCTTGGCTGGCAAAAACAACCCGGATCACCGGTGCACCATCCGGCAAACCCTGTTCCCGCCAGACTCCATCTTCATAAACAAAACTGCGCCCACGAACCCGCCTGACAACCGCCATGCTGGCCGCAAGCTCCAGATGCTGTGCCCCCTTCAGCGAGGTAATTGCTTCGCTCATCCGCACAGCGGCTTCACCCGTTTTTCCGCCCGGTGCTGCATACGAGAGGGCCTGAGAATCACGAATCAGGGCGCGAACCTGATAACTGGGCTGCGGCCGGTAACCACCTGGCCAGCGCTGCGACAGGTACTTCTCTTCCTCCCGGACAAGATAAGAGGTATAAGGCGTTACAATTCCAAACTCCCTGCTCAGCTGCACAATTTCATCCACCAGTTCATCATTTTCCCCATTTTTGCGGATTTCATCAAGCAAAAAGCCGATTTTCCGGGCTGCCCAGAGCGGTGGAACGAACTCGAATTCCAGATTCTCCCTGGCAAAATCGACGTCTGCGGAAAAGACCCGTTTTTCTTCTCCCTGAACTCCAATTAGTCGCACAC
>MTOL01000014.1 GCA_002011685.1 Deferribacteres bacterium JdFR-76 | reverse complement strand
CGAACTGATGGTGGATTACCGGCAGACAGGGGTTGGTGGAAACGATTCCTGGGGGGCCAGGCCGCTGGCCCGGTATACCCTCTGGCCCGACGATTATGTGTATGAATTTCGTATGCGACCCTTTGCCAGATCGGAAAATCTGGCAAAACTCCTGAAGCAGCGTTTTGCATTTTAATACAGTTCCGCAAAATGCAGAGGGTGGGGATCCCGAAAGGATGGCGGGGGATCGATCTGTATCTGCAAGCATTTTACGGCGGGGAACATTGTTGCGGCTGCCTTTTTATTTGCAGCCGGTGTCCGTTTCCGGCTTTTTGGGCTCTCTGCCTGATCCGGATGTGGTTCCGTAATTTTATGATTTGGGGACGTTTCTATGCCGCTTATCCGTTCGGGCAGGGGCCGGGATTGACAGTGTGGCCGGGGGGCAAACCGGTTTCCAGAGCGTGCTGTCTGCGCCTTTCCAGAAGTTCCATCGTGTCTTCGTGCTGAATACGCTCCTCCGCGGGATCAAATATTGGGATTTTCGATCGGCATGCTGGCGTTCACTTCTCGGCGCCAGGCCCGCAGCTGTTCCAGCAGATCGTGCGCCAGAACAGGCATTTCCTGAATCAGATTGTTGGCTTCACCGATGTCTTCGGCCAGATTGTACAGTTCCAACCGGCCATCCTCAAAAAACTCGATCAACTTAAACGGACCGGAACGGATAGCACTGTACGGTGTGGCACCCCCGGGGTGGTAGTGCGGGTAGTGCCAGAACAGGCTGTCCCGTTCCAGAGAGGATTTCCCTTTCAGGAGCGGTACGAGACTTTTCCCATCTGTTGGATTCTGTTTCCATGGGGGAATCCCTGCCATTTCCAGGATGGTGGGATAAAAATCGTTGCTGATAACGGGCACAGTACACGTGCTTCCGGGGCGGATTACACCTGGCCACCATGCGATGAGGGGAACGCGGGTTCCGCCCTCATAGGGGGACCCTTTTCCTGCCCGCAAGGGGCGGTTGTCTGTGATGCCAAATAACGTGAGCCCGCCATTGTCGCTGGTGAAGAACACAGCGGTTTTCCGAGTGAGCTTCCGCTCTTCCAGTTTTTTCAGGATAGCACCAACTGAGCGATCGATCATTTCGATCATGGCAGCATAGACCGGTTTCATGGGGAAGGGCGATTTCTTGAGCTTCTTTCTGTATTTTTCGACGAGATCTTCTGGCGCCTGTAGTGGCATGTGAACGCCATAATGGGAGAGATAAAGAAAAAACGGGCGGTTTTGATTCTCTTCAATAAAATTCAAAGCTTCCTGGGTAAGACGTTCCGTCAGATATTCACCTTCTGGAGCATTTTCCAGTCCCGGAATTCGGTACGGTGCGAAATAGCTGGGTGGCTGCCCTCGATGGTCACCGCCAACGTTGAGGTCAAACCCTTGATTCTGGGGCAGAAAGCCATTCCCTCCGAGGTGCCATTTTCCAATAGAAGCGGAAACATAACCTGCCTTCTTCAGCGCCTCCGCAATCGTTATTTCTTCAAGGAGCAGTTGCTGGTTAAAATCCGGCCGGATGAGCTTTCGGTTCTTGGGGTTGTAACCGGGAATCCAGTCGGTTAGATGGAGCCGTGCCGGGTATTTTCCTGTCAGAATGCTGGCACGTGTGGGAGAACAGACACAACAGGCGGCATAGGCGTCGGTAAATCGCAGCCCTTCGGATGCGAGACGGTCGATATGTGGCGTTTCAACCACGGGGTTGCCGTAACATGCCAGGTCCTTCCAGCCCAGATCATCAATCAGAATAAGCACAACATTAACGGGTTCGGGTGTGACAGAGCAGGAGAGACCTCCAGAAAATCCCATCAGGGTGCCTGCCGCAAGAGCGGAAGATGTGTGTCTCAGAAAATCCCTGCGTGAAAGCCGCCGATCTCGAGATGCCTTTTTGCGCATTCGTCAGCACTCCTTTGTTAGTCAGGGTCCGGTTGCTGCTGGAAAATAAAAAGCCGGATGCTTAAAATGCAAGCCAGAAATGGCATGGGGCTGTTTTGAAGGAATGTTCCGATGCAGGGGATAGAAAATATCGGCTGGGGGTCCGAAAAGCGCCGGTCAAACTTGTATTCCCGGGCCAGCTGTCATATATTCACAGGAAAATCCGACGGGAAAGGATAGAGGTATGATCCGGGTTATTTTGTTTGATATCGACGGAACACTGATGCACTCTGGCGGTGCTGGCAGGATGGCAATGGTGCAGGCTTTTGAAGAGGTATTTGGCATTCCGGATGCCTTCGATGGAATTGGCATGAGCGGAAAAACCGATCCGCAGATTCTGAACGAAGCATTCGAAAAGCATGGGCTGACAGGGGATCCGGTCAAAAATGAACAGTTCAAGCACCGCTATTTTGAGCTGTTGCAGGAGAATATCCGGATGGATTTACCGCTCAAACGGGTATTTCCGGGGGTGAAGGAATTGCTGGAACGGTTGCACCGTGAAAAAGAGGTGCTGGTGGGATTGCTGACAGGAAACTGGGAACAAGGCGCGCGGATTAAGCTGGGATATTTTGGATTGTGGGACTATTTTCCGTTTGGGGCTTTTGGGGATGATTCCATGGACCGCAACGAACTGCTGCCGTTTGCTATCCGGCGGGCAGAACGGTTGCTTGATGCTCGGGGAAGACCGGCGCCGATTGCGCCGAAAAGAGCTGTGGTAATTGGAGACACACCCAGTGATGTGCGCTGCGCGAAAGTACACGGAGCGAAAGCCGTTGCAGTTGCCACGGGAAGCTACTCGAAAGCGCAGTTGGAGTCAGCCGGTGCGGATCTGGTGTTAGAGAATCTGGAAAAGCCCGCAAAAATACTGGACTGGATCTGGCAAGTCTGATGAAAGGTGACAAGACTGGAAAAGAGTGTCAATATTCGTTGACAGTTGTAACCTATTGTTATTTCAATAAGTAGGAAATCTCCCCTCAGCTTTGTTTTTGAATTTGACAGATTTGTACAAGAATTCCGCCAATCTCCCTAATTTTCAAGCCTGGCTGTTCTGGCACAGAATATGCATCTCAAATTCACAAATTCTTGAGAATTCAAAAAAAGGGGAGAAATACCATGCGAAAAGTATGGTTTGTTTTGACATGTCTGGCCGTAATCTTCTGTTTCGGGACCGTCCGTGGAACAACGCTGGTCTATCTGTATGTGGATACGGCGCCAAATATATTCGGTTCTCCAGACTGGTCGCCCTGGTGGAGCAATGCGAAGTCCAGCGTTGTTGGCGGATCTTTCGTAAACATGCAGAATGGCCCGGTTCCCGGAAAATTGCTGATGCGGCCGACGGACGAAATTGTTTATTCGACAATGGATCTGGGTAAGCGATTGCATTGGATCTATTGGATTCCGGGGCGAACGGTCCCTTCGATGGTGGGTCTGTTTCAGGTCAAATGGGTTGTTGACTGGGATGATACGTATTACACTTATGATTGGAATACTTACAGCCTGATTTATGACGAACCGGATAAGGGATGGGTTCAGCCAAGCAAGTGGGAGGAATATTCGGGAGGTGTGATTGGAACGTTTGGTTTTGCGTGGTGGGCTGACGACGATTTGGCGCCGTCTTATGACACAGACGGAAATCCTTACAACGAAACCGATATGGCCGATGTGATGGCCCTGTCCAGCCTGGTGTTTCAATACCAGACTTTTGCAACAGGTTGGGTCCGATGGCGCGAAAGCCTGACTTCTGACTGGCAATATGCCAGCCTGAGGGTAAATATCATTCCAGAGCCATCCACGATCCTGCTGCTGGGATCGGGACTGTTTTCTTTCGGTTTTTATGGCTTTTTCAGGAGACGGAAGTTCTAACGGTTTCGAAAGGACCTCTGGCGGGACATGGTTTGTGGAAGGGCGGCAAAGTNGCCGCCCTTTTTGCTTAGTACATAACAGGGCGGTGCTANGGAAACCCTATTTTTTAATGTGCGTTAAATCTACGGATTTTATCTCACAGTTCCAATCCGATCCAGTTTCTCCTGAGTCATAAAAAGAGGAGGTGGTGAGGATGATCGTCCTAGCTATCTCCGATCTGCACGGACAGATGGAACGTCTGGAAAAGCTTGGGAACGTGATTCAACAGAAAAGACCCGATTTGGTTCTTTTTGCCGGTGATTTTGTAAAAGGCGAGCAGCGGGGCAACGAATGGCTGGATGCACGCCGCGAGGGGCGGAGCCCAAACCGTGAGAAAGAAGGGCTTTTCCGTGAAATAGAGCGCGATGCCCACATGCTTGAGGAAGTTCTGGACCGATTTGCCGGCTGGGACGTACCGGTTGCTTACGTTCCGGGGAATATGGACAGTCCCAAAGAACACTTTCTGTTTCTTGCCAGGAATGCGGAATCTTCGCATCCACTGGTGCGATGTGTGCACCGTGGTGCCTGGCTTTTCAGAGATCGGTTTGCCGTGATGGGGTTTGGTGGAGATATTTCTGTGGATCTTAATGAGGATTTTTTCCAGTTTCTTACGCCGCGATGGGAAGTGGAGTACCAGTTCAAGTTTGCGGAAGAACTGGATCAGCCGCTTATTTTTTTGTTTCACATTCCGCCGCGTATTTTTTGCCCTGAAGACGACCGGAGCACAGGGCCAGAGGTGGTTCACGAGCTAATTAAAAGTTACCGGCCTCAACTGGTGGTGACGGGCCATCTTCATGATGTTCAGAGATGGGAGAAGATCGGTCCGTCGCTGGTTGTTAGTCCGGGGGCCCTGAAGAAAGGCTTTTACGCCATTGTAGGGTTGCCGGACCAGACGGTAGAATTTGGCAAGCTGTGAGGGCGGTTTCCCCCGCCCTTTTTATTTTTTCATTCTCTCCTGAATGCGCTGGATCGCCTTTTTTAGTGCGTCCCGGATTTCCGAAACATTCTCACGCTGTAGTGCTTTTTTCAGGAAAGGGAGATCTTCGGCTGAACCGCTGCGAGCGAGGGTGCTGGCGCAAAAGCGCCGAATAGACCGGTAGGGGTCAGTGAGCATTTCACGGAGGCGCTGACGCCCCCGGGGATTGTCCGGTTCAACATAACTCACGGTCAGAATTGCCATGTAGCGCAGGAAATCGGAATATTGGGGGAGAGTGAGGGGCAGGACGTCCGGGATCAGGTCTTTTCGCTGCGCTTTCCGAATGGCGTTCAGGGCACCCAGGCGCAGGGTTTCACGGAATGATGGCCGGCTCAGAGCGCGCCGGAGCAATGGAGTGCTCCGTGCACTATCCAGCACTGCTGCCACGTTCAGAACCTGGCGGCGCACCCGGTAGCTGGAGTCCTGGTCGAAAATGGCTTCGAGTGTGTCGAACGGGCTGGGCAAA
>MTOL01000170.1 GCA_002011685.1 Deferribacteres bacterium JdFR-76 | reverse complement strand
CCTCTTGGTGCGATCGTGGAACGGGTCCCGCCACAGCCTAGCCTAGCAGCCGGCGATACCGTTTATGTCAACCTAAGGCAGCCAGATATCACGACGGCATTCCGTGTTGCGGAAGCCGTGAATTCCAGTTTTTCCCAGCCCCTGGCACTGGCGGTAAATCCGGGGCAAATTGCCATTGCGGTTCCGGATGAAATGAAAGAACCCGCGAAGCGGATGCAGTTTCTGGCCCAGCTGGAATCTCTGGAAGTAGATCCGGACCAGAGGGCGGTAGTGGTGGTAAACGAACGTACCGGTACCATTGTGGTTGGGAAGAACGTAGTGGTTTCGGAGGTAGCCATCGCCCATGGAAATTTGAGTGTGGAAATCAGTGCCCGCCCCATTATCTCACAGCCAGCGCCTTTTTCGCAGGGACAGACTGTGGTGGTTCCTCAAACCCAGACGCGGGTGACCACAGAGCAGGCAAAGCTATTTGCTCTGCAGGAATCAGCCAGCGTGCAAGACATTGCAACAGCACTGAACGCCCTGGGTGTAACACCGCGTGACCTGATCGCTATTTTTCAGGCATTGAAGGCAGCAGGTGCCCTGAATGCTGAATTGATCATTATGTAAAAGGGAGACCAGATGAGCAACGTCTCCGGTTTCAAAGCCATTCACAGCCGCACGCAGCAGCCGCTGGACGAAAAGGCCCGGAAGCTTCAGCGGCTGAAAGAAGTTTCACGGCAGTTCGAGGCCATTTTTGTCCGCCAGATGCTGCAGACCATGCGGAAGACCATCCCCCAGGGCGGGCTGCTGCCAAGGGGCCTGGAACTGGAAATTTACGAAAATCTGTTCGATGAAAAAGTTGCTGAAAAAATCGCACAAAGAAATCAGCTGGGATTGGCCAACCTGGTTTTTAAACAGCTGGCCAGGAAAATTAGTGCCGGCGAGGATGTGGATCAAATCCTTCGAAAGCTTCACGAGCTGAGGAAAGACCCGGCGGATATTCCCATACCGCGCGGGACTGTACCACGGGCCATTGGCACCGATTTGAGCTCCATTGTAGATCGCGCTGCTCGGCGCTTCGGCCTGGATCCCGACCTAATCCACGCTGTCATCCAGGTTGAGTCGTCTGGCAATGCCACTGCTATTTCTCCCAAGGGTGCCAAAGGATTGATGCAGTTAATGGACGAAACAGCCCGGATGTTGGGTGTAAAAGATCCATTTGATCCGGAAGAGAACATTCTCGGCGGTGCGCGGTACCTAAAGCTCCTGCTGAATCAATTCGATAATGATATAAAGCTTGCTCTTGCGGCTTACAATGCCGGACCCGGAAATGTGCGGCGCTACGGCGGGATTCCACCTTTCAAGGAGACAAGGGAATATGTAAAAAAAGTGCTATCAGCCTATCAACAACGAAAGGAGCAGTCGTAATATGCCTGAAAAGNGTGAAAGGTTAGCCAATCTTTCGCATACAGCCCTGCGATCTTTTTATTCGCAGCTTTGCCGTCTGGTGGAAGAGGAGAACCAGGCCCTGTACCGACTGGAGGAAAATCTTAAACAGCAGTACAGCTGTTTGATGCAGAATGACTTTCCCCGTTTTCTTCAGGTACTGGAAGAACAGCGGGCCTTGGTTTGGGAGATGAGCCAGAAGGAACAGCTGCGGATGGAGAGTCTGAAAAAATATCTACCGAATCCGGAGGAACACAGTTTGTCGCAGATTATTACCTGGGCTCCGGAAGAGTACAGGGATCCGTTGATGCGGTTGAAGCGGGAATTTGAGCAGCGGATGAATGAGATCCGGGTCATGCAGGAGCGGAACCGGATTCTCATTCAGAAAAGTCTGGAACTGGTGCAAAAGCAGATCCATGCCATCCGGACACTGATTCAAGATGATGCCTACGATGAGAATGGTGAACTGAAAAGCAACGATATCTCCATTATTAACACACAGGTTTAGGGATGCCGGGTATTCAGGACATACTTGCCATTGGGCGGCGGGCGCTTCTGGCTCAGCAGATTGGTCTGCAGGTGACGGGCAACAATATTGCCAATGCCCAGAATCCGGATTACTCCCGGCAACGAGTGGAATTTAACCAGGCGCCATATCTGGATACCGGGATGTTCAAATTCGGCACGGGGGTGGAGGTTCAGACCATCCGCAGGATGCGTGATGAGATTTATGATGGTCAGTTCTGGTTGGAAAACGCGACTCTGGGACGGTGGGAGGTCGGTCAAAAATACGCCGCTCTGGTAGAGGGAGCTTTCAATGACCTGCGGGGAACCGGGCTATCCCAGCTGCTCAACGAATTCTGGAATGCCTGGATGGAACTGGGAAACCATCCGGAAGATCCCAGCATGCGCCGCAATGTGAAAATGAGGGCCGAACAGCTGGCCAGCAAATTCCATTATCTGGATGGACAGCTGCGCGATATCCGCCGGCAAGCCAAACAAGAACTGCAGAGCGATATTCAGCGGGTGAATCAGATTCTGAAGCAGATTGCCCAGCTTAATAAGGAGATTTCCGGCAATTCCACGGCGTCCTATCCGAATAACACCCTGCTGGATGAGCGCGATGCCCTGCTGGATGAGCTGTCAAAGTACGTGGATGTGACGATCCGCCAGAACGAAAACGGTACGGTCACAGTACTGAGCAGCTATCATGTGCTGGTGGATCAGACCATGGCATTTGAATTTCAGATCCGNTCCGAAAACCAAAACGGCGAGGAACAGATTGCCCTGCTGCTTTACAACGGCGAGGAGGTGGAACTGGAAGGCGGAAAGCTTCAGGGATTGATCGACCTGATCCAGGAACAGATTCCGGCGTTTTTGAACCAGCTGGATCAGATTGCCAGGAATCTGATTCTCGAAGTAAACAAACTTCATGAGCAATTCTATACGCTGGATGGGCGGACCGGAATTTCTTTTTTTGCAACAGATGCCCTGACAGCCGGTACGATTCAGCTTTCCACAGACATTCAAAATGACGTGGCCAATATTGCCATATCAAAAAATGGGCAGAAGGGAGATGGCTCCGGCGCGGTGGACATTTTTAAACTGAGAGATCAGCGCGTTCTGAATGATGGGACAAGCACGTTAAACGAGGCGTTTGAGTCGCTGGTGGGTGAAATTGGCCAGTTTGCACTTCACATGGAACGGAATGCCGAGAATCAGGCCAATGTGGTGCATATGATCGAAAACCGCCGGAGTTCTGTGATGGGAGTCAATCTGGAAGAGGAATTTGTCAATCTGATCCGCTACCAGAATGCTTTTGGGGCAGCATCCAAAGTCATCCAGGTTGTGGATGAAATGATGCAAACCGTTCTGGCAATGGTATGAGAGGTGATCGGGTATGCTGCGTACGACATCACTAAATTTGAGCCGTAACTTCATCCGGAACTTCAACCAGCATCTGGTGCGCATTGCCGAATACCAGGAGCAGGTTAGTTCCGGAAAAAAGCTGAACCGGCCTTCGGACAATCCCAGTGATGCCGTGGTGGCTTTGAATATCCGCTCGTACCGTTCGAAGATCGAACAGTACCTACGGAATATCGAAGACGGACAGCTAAGGTTAAATCTCGCCGAAAATGCTTTGAATGACATCGAGGATGTGACGGTCCGTGCACGCGATATTGCGCTGATGGGGGTCAACAGCACAGTGAATGATGCGGACCGTCAAGGGATGGCTATCGAAGTCAACCAGCTTTTGGAACATTTGCTTACCCTGGCGAACCAGAAAACGACCGACGGCTATCTCTTTGGTGGGACTCAGACGGAGGCGGCCCCCTTCGATGTGGTGCGGAACAAGTCCGGAGAAATCGAATCTGTGGCGCCGCATGGGGACATTTCCGGTAAGCTGGTGCGTTATGTGGGGCCCGATAACGCCGTAACAGTCAGCGCCGATACAGAAAACCTGCTTTACGGTGATCAAAATCTTTTTCAAACGCTGATTGACCTTCGCGACGCTTTGCGCAGTGGAGACCAGGATAAAATAAACGAGGCGCTCGGGTCTCTGAATGAGCTTCATGACCGCATCCTGGGCGAGCTGAGTGAAATCGGTAGCAAGAGCCAGTATCTGCAGGACCGGAAAAATGAACTGGATATGGAAAGTTTCGAATACCTCGAGCGGCTTTCGGATCTGGAAGATGCTGACCTGACAGAAAGCCTGATCTTTCTGCAGCAGGAAGAGATTGCCTACCAGGCAGCTCTGGCCATGGGGGCAGAAATACTGCGGAACAGTATGGTGAATTTCATGAAGTAAGGGAGTAGCCGTGAGCGAGAGCAACCGTTGTAAAATTGTGCTGGAAACGCGCCGCTGGGGCAAGCTGGAAGTGGACCTGAATGAGGTAATCGCTTTTCCAAAGGGAATTCCCGGGTTTGAAGCATTCAAGCGCTATGCGCTGTTCACCAGCGAGGAAATCCAGCCATTTCAGTGGCTGATCTGTATCGATGAGCCCGATCTCGGCTTTGTGGTCGTTCCGCCCGAAGCCTTTTATCCGGATTACAATCCGAAGCTGTTCGAGGCGGACCTGAAGGAGCTGCAAACCGATCCGGATGATAAATTGGCGCTTCTCGCTATTGTAACACTGGCGCGGAATCCGGTGGAATCCACAGCCAATCTGCAGGGTCCGCTTCTTATCAATCTGACAAAAAAGATCGGAAAGCAGGTGGTGGTGGCGGATGACCGCTATTCGGTTAAACACCCAATTGTGCGACCGCAGGGGGCCAAGCGGGAGAAAAAAGAAGTGCAGGCAAAGGTGTGAACAAATCAGGGATGATGTATGCTGGTATTGACAAGGAAGTCGGGAGAAAGCCTGGTTATCGGCGACGACATTGTCATTACGATCGTGGAGATCCGCGGCAACCAGGTGAGGGTTGGAATTGAAGCCCCACAGGAGATTCCTGTGTACCGCAAAGAGATTTATGAAAGGGTGAAAAAAGAGAACTTACGTGCCGCAAAACCGAAGAAGGAGGAAATCTTCGCGCTGTCACGGCTAATTGGGAAGAAGAGCCGGGATGGCAATTCCTGATGTGTGAGGAATAGAATTTTTAAGAGTATTACAATGGGAGGAAGGAAGTCAATTCACATACTGGCCCACCGGGGCAATCTGCGTGGACCGGATCCAGAGCGGGAGAATACGGTTTCTTACCTGAAAGAAGCCCTCCGCAACGGGTTTTCCGTCGAATTTGATGTAAATTTCGATCCCGGCCACCAGCGTCTTGTCCTTTCGCACGATGAAAATCCGCATGCACCAGAACGGGACCCCGAAGCCTTTTTGCATGAAGCCGGTAAGCACGGGCTTCACGCTCTAAATGTAAANAACCTTTTGAGCG
>MTOL01000168.1 GCA_002011685.1 Deferribacteres bacterium JdFR-76 | reverse complement strand
CCGCCGTATCATTACCAGCCTCTCTGGGGGTGAATACGTTGGGCCTCAGAGAAGCCAGATTGGGCGTTCCTTTGAACCGTACAGTGACAAAAGCCTTGCCGGCATAAACCGGCCGCACAGCCCATAATTCTCCGTCCGTAACCGTAAGTTCCGTGCAGTCGGTGGCCAATCCAACCCCCAGCCTGGCCGCTACCCGTGGTGCCAGGTCTTTACCCTGCAGCGAAGCAGAAAAGAAAACGGCCTGCGGCTGAACCTGCTCGATGGCTTTCAGGACAGCTTCCGTGAAAACCTCGGGAACATACCCCGAGAGCCCTTCACTTTTGGCAAAATATATCTTTTTGATTCCATATTTTCCGATCTGTTCGGCATTCTGAGGAAGCTCTTTGCCGATAACCAGGGCCACCGCCTCTCCTCCAAGCTGAGAAGCGATATCGGCCGCTGCAGTCGCCACTTCATAAGCGGTTTTGCGAAACCCGCCGTCCCGCTGCTCAAGAACTGCCAGAACTGTACCTGCCATGGTTCCCTCCTTACGTCTATGTTTGCGGACGCCCGCGTCCGGTTCAGATCACTTTGGCTTCTTCGTGCAACCGCCGGACCAGCTCCGGCACATCATCCACGCCCTTGCCGATAAATTTCCCAGCCTGCCGTTCCGGCGGGTAATCCATCTTAACAATCTCCAGCTGAGTTTCAGGCGCGTCCACAGTCTTTTCTTCGATCGGCTTCTTTTTGGCCATCATGATGCCCTTTACCGACGCATAGCGCGGTTCGTTCAAGCCTTTTTGAGCCGTAACGACCGCCGGAAGGGAGGCCTCTATCACCTCCGTTCCACCTTCCACCTCTCTTTCTGCCACCAGTTTCCCATCACCAATTTCCAGTTTCGTCACCACCGTCACACAAGGAATCCCCAGCAGCGTGGCAACCCGCGGACCGACCTGCAGGTTATCGTCATCCACGGCCTGTTTTCCCATGAGAATAATGTCGTACGGAAGTTCTTTCAACGTATCGGCCAGCACCGAAGCCACAGCATGGGAATCCAGGTACGTATCATCCAGCTTAATGTGAACCCCCTTGTCTGCCCCCATTGCCAGGGCTGTCCGAATAGCCGATGTCACCCGGTCGGGCCCCAGGCTCACCACCGTAACCTCACCGCCATGCTTTTCTTTGATCCGCAACCCCTCTTCCACAGCAAACTCATCATACGGATTCAAAATGTAATTCACACCCGCAGGGTCAATCGTCTTACCATCGGGTCCTACCTTTACCTTGGTTTCTGTATCGGGTACCTGTTTAATGCAGACAATAATGTTCACGGGTCCCTCCTCTTTTGGTTTGTCTTCTGTGCCTTTGCGGGCTGGTGAGTTCAATTTATCCAGGCCAGTTGATAAAATCAAGAATTTTATAAAAATAGCTGCCTTATGTGGCACTCTTGACCGGATGGATCCTCCATTCCTCGCAATCTGGATCCATTCGGCCTGGACTTGGATGAAAAGTGTTGTATTTCTCACCCAAAAAACATAATTTGGAAGGAGTAAAGAACCGGAATTCAGGGAGAGCGTTCATGTTTCCGCTGAAAGATACCATTCAGGCACGGTCGTTCCCTTTTGTGACTTTGCTTATCATTGCAGTTAATACGGCTGTTTTTCTTGTGGAGATCTCGCTGGGTCCTAAACTTCAAACCGTCATTCAGGTTCTCGGCGTCGTTCCCAAAAAATATTTCCTCCTGGCGGAATATGCTCCATTCAACATACTGGAAAGGTTTGGTCCGATTTTTACTTCCATGTTTCTGCACGGCGGTTGGGTGCACTTTCTGGGCAATATGTGGTTCCTGTGGATTTTCGGCGACAATGTGGAAGACCGGCTGGGCCATTTCCGCTACTTTCTATTTTACATTTTGAGTGGTGTCGGCGCAGCCCTGGTTCACATTTATATGAATCCGGAATCAACGGTTCCCACCATTGGTGCCAGTGGAGCCATTTCCGGCGTTATGGGTGCTTACATCCTGTTTTTCCCCCATTCAACCATCATTACTCTTGTTCCGATCTTCTTCTTTGTGGAATTTTTAGAAATTCCGGCGATAATTTTCCTGGGATACTGGGCCCTTCTGCAGCTTTTTCAGGGCACCATCTCTCTTGCACTGCCGCCAGATATGGGGGGCGTGGCCTGGTGGGCCCATCTGGGTGGCTTCGTCTGCGGTATGGTTCTGGGTCCCATTCTGCAAAAGCGCAAACGAAAGAGGATTCAGATCTACCCGGACCAGTATTTTCCGTGGTAGACCGAACAAATAAACATGGAGAGGAGGAAGCGATGGGCATCCTGGACCTTTTCTGGCTGTTTTTTATGATTTCGGCACTTCAGCCGATTATCCGGCAGCGGATGCTTGTGAATGCTCGGATCCGGCTGATGCAAAAAATAGAACGCAAACGCGGTAGCCGGCTCATCGCCCTGATTCACCGGCAGGAAACCATGAGCCTTCTGGGTTTTCCGGTGATGCGGTACATTAACATTGAAGACTCAGAGGAAGTGCTGCGCGCCATTAAGCTAACGGATCCGAACATTCCCATCGATCTGATTGTCCACACCCCGGGCGGTTTGGCACTGGCGGCCAAACAGATTGCCATGGCCCTGAAAAAACACCCGGCGAAAGTGACGGTGTTTGTGCCCCATTACGCCATGTCTGGCGGAACGTTAATCGCCCTTGCCGCCGACGAAATCGTGATGGATCCAAACGCCGTGCTGGGCCCTGTCGACCCGCAGCTCGGACAGTACCCAGCCGCTTCGATTCTGGCGGCCATTCAGAAAAAGAAACCGGAGCACGTGGATGATGAAACGATGATCCTGGCAGATGTGGCCGAAAAAGCAATCCGCCAGCTGAAAAACACTGTACGGGAAATCCTGGAAGGAAAAATGCCTCCGGAAAAAGTAGAAGAAATTGCTGAGCTGCTCTCGAAGGGAACCTGGACGCATGATTACCCTATTATGCCCGAAGAAGCACGTTCATTTGGGCTGCCTATCTCTACAGACATGCCGGAAGAAATCTACCAGTTCATGAACCTGTTCCCGCAGCCGGTCCATAAGAAAATGCCTACGGTCCAGTATATTCCCACCCCCTATACAGAAGGGAAACCGACGCACCAAGGTTCGTAAACAAAAACCCGGGCGGGCGGACAGGGAGTTAATAAAAAACGCTGGCAAAGCCATGGAGGACAGGGATGAAAGAGATACTCCGCAAAAAAGACGGCACCCTGACCGAAAAAGAATCCGGTCAGGTAGTGGGTGATGAGGATATTTTGGATCTGATCCGGGAAGATGAGGCGTTCCGAATTACCGATGAATCCACTGGTGCCGATGTTACGCAGGATGAACTGACACAGCTGCTGATTCGTCGGACAAGAGAGAAGCCGGATTTTCAGAAAATCATGGAGAACCTGAAATCGGGCATCGAAAGCGGCCGGACCACTCTCGGTCAGGTACTCCAGGACCTGTTTTTTGCCGGCTACGGCGCGCTGGTTACCACCGAACAAAAATTAAGGGAAGCGATCGAACAGCTTGTGGCTAGCGGTAAGGTCTCCAAAGAAAAAGGTGAAGAGTTCCTGGCCAGAGCCAAGGAAACCCTCCGCACCCGCGAAAAAGAGGCCGAGCAGAAAATCCGCACAGTCATGAACAAGATGCTATCCGAAATCGGCATTTCCACCAGAGAAGAACTGGACCAGAAGATCAATCAGATTGTTGAAAAGCGCATTCAGCCCCTGGAAAAAGAACTGAAGGCAATCAGGAAACAACTGGACAGCCTGGAAAAATAGGGAAAAGGCTGGAAATATTCCGGCCTACTGGCCATAAATTCTTGATTGCTGCGTTCCTTTCCCATTGAGTATAAATGCCTGTGCCGGCACAAAAAAAGTCTGCCAGGATCACCAAAAACACTTGTTCTTTTTCTGAACACGGACGGACACAGCGCCTTTCGCATTAAAGGAAACGCCATATGCAAAATTTTTCGCATCCGTTTTCCCATTCCCGGATTTTCCGCTGGCGGCGGACGTACCGCAACCTGAAGCGGACTCGCCAGATTCTGACCACTTTTCTTAAATACGGGTTCGAAGACGTGCTGGAGCGCGTCCGGGTGCGCTATTTTGTCCGCTGGCGGCAAAAATTTCAAAAAAAGCCATTGCCGGAAGTTCATGTTCTCCATCCGGCGGCGCGGCTGCGGCTGGCCTTCGCCGAACTCGGCCCCACATTTATCAAACTTGGGCAGTTGTTAAGTACGCGGCCGGATCTGGTTCCTCCCGTATTCGTGCGAGAGTTTGGCAAACTGCGCGATGAGGCGGCTCCCCTGCCACCGGAGGTGATCCTGCAGCAAATTCAGAGGGAGTTCGGCAAAAAGCCGGAAGAACTTTTCGCCGAATTTGATCCTCAGCCGCTCGCTTCCGCATCGATCTCTCAGGTTCATCATGCCCGTTTGCACGACGGCACGGAAGTGGCCGTGAAAATCAAACGGCCCAACATCCACCGTACAGTGGAAGATGATCTGGCCATTTTGCACGACCTGGCCGCTCTCCTTACACGTTACCTACCAGAATTGCAGCTCTACGATCCCATGGGAATTATCGAGGAATTTGACAAATCCATCCACCGCGAAATGGATTTTCTGCTGGAAGCGCGCAACATCGAACGGTTCCGGCGCAACTTCCGGACCAGCAGTTTCCTGGTTGTTCCTCGTGTCTTCTGGGATTACACGACGGAATCGGTCCTTACCATGGAATATCTCCGCGGCAAGAAATTCAGCGAACTGATGGATGAGGGAATCAGCCAGGAGCTCCGCCAAAAAATCACGCGTGAAGGCTCAAAAGTTCTGCTTGACCAAATTTTCGAACACGGATTTTTCCACGCGGACCCCCATCCTGGGAATATTCTTCTTCTGCCAGATGGCCGACTGGCCCTCCTGGACTACGGCATGATGGGCAACATCGACCCGGACCTCCGCGAAGCCCTGAGCGATTTTCTGTACGGGATTACCAAAAAGGACATCGACCTGATTGTCCGGAAGCTGCGGGATATTACACATTTTCCGGAGGATCTGGACGAAAGACGGCTGAAAATCGATCTTGCTGATTTCATCGACCGCTATTACGACATCCCCATCCGTCAGCTCACCTTTGACCAGCTTACCAATGATCTGCTGGCCATTTCCCGCAGCCACCGGATTGCCATTCCGGCAGATTTTGTTCTGCTGCTGCGGGCGCTGGTTATCTCCGAAGGGCTGATCCGCCAGCTAGACCCGGACTTCAACCTGATCGAACAGGTCCGTCCCATCGCCATGC
>MTOL01000167.1 GCA_002011685.1 Deferribacteres bacterium JdFR-76 | reverse complement strand
TGGAAGTGCTGAGCTGACAGCCCAGGCCAAAGCCGTACTGGATAGCATTTACAACGTTCTTGCTGAGTATCCGGAGATCCGCATTGAAATCCGCGGATACACCGACAATGTTGGCAGTGCAGCAAAAAATCTTATTCTTTCCCAGCGCCGGGCCAGAGCGGTAAAGCGCTACCTGGTGCAGAAGGGGATTGATCCGTCCCGGATGGTGGCTGTCGGGCTGGGCGAAGATCATCCCATTGCCGATAACCGCACGCCGGAAGGCCGGGCGAAAAACCGCCGGATCGAGTTCGTTGTGATCCGGTAAAACGTCTGGCCTGCCCTGGAAAACAGGGGATGGTTGAGATCTGGGTGGGGCATCTTTGGGGACAGCCCACCCGGGAAGCAGGTGGTTGTGAATATCTTTAGATGACGCTGGAGGGGCTTATGCGGCGGCTTTTTTACTGGTTGGCTCTTTTGCTGTTGCTGCAGGAACCGGCGCAAGCACGGGTAAAACGCCCGATGGAAGTAGATGATCTCTTTCGCCTGCGGAGGGTGTCCAGTCCTCAAATTTCGCCAGATGGGCAGTGGATTGTTTACACTATTTCCCGGACCCTTCTTTCTGAGAACCGGCGCGTCACCCATCTTTACCGCGTTTCTTTTTCCGGAGGAGATACGCTCCAGCTTACGCGCGGCAAGTATTCGGAGTGGGGGCCTCAGTGGCGGCCCGATGGAAAAATGATCGGGTTTCTCTCCAACCGTTCGGGGAGGTCTCAAATCTGGGTGATGAATCCGTTTTATGGAGAGCCGGGACAGCTTACCGATGTCAAGACTGGAGTGCGCGAGTGGCGCTGGTCTCATGATGGGCGAAAAATTGCCTTTACCATGGCTGATTCCTTGACCCGGGAGGAGGAACGCCGGCGCCGGGCCGGAGATGATGCCCGAATTGTCGATGAAGATTTCCGGATGGTTCATCTGTATGTTCTGGATGTGGCAACAAAGAAGATCCGCCGGCTGACGCGCGGGAACTTTACAGTCTCACAGCCGCGGTGGTCAATCGATGACCGCTTTATTTATTTTGTGCGGCGTCCCACGCCGAAACCTGATGACCGCTCCAAAGCCGATATCATGATGGTTCCAGCCGATTCCGGTGCAGTCCGGCCCATTGCAGCGACAGAAGGAGCTGAAACGTCTCCTCTGCCCTCTCCTGATGGCCAGTGGGTGGCCTTTGCTTACAGCCCGGGACCAGGCTCCTGGATCGGGCCGGCAAAACTTTATCTTGTTCCCGCCTTTGGTGGGGAACCCCAGCCTGTCGAAACAGATTTTGACCGCACCATCGTGCCGCAGGAATGGTCTCCCGATTCCCGTTTCATCTATTTCTCTACGGTAGACGGTGTGCGTTCTAACCTTTACCGGATCGACATTTCCACCGGAAGGGTGGAAAATATCAGCCAGGATGAGAATGTATTAAGCAGCTTTTCCTTTTCGCGAGACCGCCAGCGGGTGGCCTTCCTACTGCAGAAGCCAGACCGACCCGTCGAAGTGTATAGCTCGTCGCTGGAGAACTTTGCTCCGAAACGTCTGACTTTCAGCAATCCCTGGCTGAAAAATGTGAAGCTGGGACGCACTGTCGTCGCTCGATGGCGTAGCAAAGACGGAACGCCCGTGGAAGGATTGCTGGTGCTGCCAGAAGGCGAGCCTCCATTTCCGACCATTGTTGGTATTCATGGTGGGCCTTCGGGAGTTTACACCCGGTCTTTCCTGTGCAGCTGGGCCACCTATCCGCATATTCTCACCGGCAAAGGATTTGCCGTGTTCTTGCCCAATTTCAGGGGAAGTTCGGGATACGGTACGAAATTCCAGCGCGCCGATATCCGTGACTGGGGCCAGGGCGACTTTGAAGACATTATGAGTGGGCTGGATTCGCTGGTAGCTGCTGGTATTGCGGATTCGCAGCGTTTGGGTGTGATGGGATGGAGCTACGGCGGCTATATGACGTTCTGGACGGTTACACAAACTCACCGTTTTCGGGCCGCCAGCGCCGGCGCCGGTCTCACCGAAATCTTTTCCATGTACTCCCAGAACGACATCCCAAGTGTACTGGAGGCCTATTTTGGCGCCCATCCCTGGAGCGATCCTGAGGAGTACTGGCGAGCTTCGCCTCTCAGTTACGTCAAAAATGTGCAGACCCCCCTGCTCATCCTCCAGGGTGAACGGGACGTGCGCGTACCACGTTTTCAGGCCATGCAATTTTACACGGCCCTCCGCCAGATGGGCAAGAAAACCCGGTTTGTTCTGTTTCCGCGTCAGGGACATGGCATTGGCGAACCCAAATTGCAAAAACGGAAGGTCGAAGAAGAGCTGGCCTGGTTTGAACGGTATGTGCTTCGCCGGCCGGGCAAGCCGGAAGGCCAACGGCTAACGGTGGATATGGCGCTCAATCTGGCCAGCGTAAGCTCGCCGCACCTTTCGCCGGATGGTCAGACGGTTCTGTACGCNGTCTCCCGTTGGGATAGGGATCACCGGAAACGCATTTCCCAGATTTACCGTCTCGGAGGGAAAACCAGCGGGCCGGTTCAGCTGACCCGTTTTGCAGAAGGGGCCCGCATGCCGCGCTGGTCTCCAGATGGGAAGTGGTTTGCCTTTTTGGGGCGTACTGACGGTAAAGAACAGGTTTTTCTGATGAACCCGTTTTTTGGGGAAGCTGACCAGGTTACCGATTGGAAAGAGGGNGTGGTCCGTTATGCCTGGTCGCCCGATGGAACAGCCCTGGCGCTGGTGTTACGGGATACNCTGACGGAGGAAGAAAGCCGGAGAAAAAAGGCCGGTGAGGATGCCATCGTATGGGAAGAGACGGAACAAAAACAGCATTTGTGGATGCTGGATCTGTCTACTCGGAAGCTGCGCCGACTGACCCGCGGAGATTTTAACGTCCTGGATGCGGCGTGGTCTCCAGATGGGAAAGCCATCGCCTATACCCGTGCTTCCTTTCGGGTGGCGGAGGAGCTTTCACGTTCGGAGCTCTGGGTGCTGGAGCTATCTACGGGCAAACAGCGGCGGCTTTTGCCGGGAGAAGTGGGGTTCCGGTCGCCGGCCTGGTCTCCCGACGGAAGATGGCTGGCGGTGATCAATACGCGCGGGCCGGAGATCGGCGATATTTTGCGCAAGCCCAACATTTTTCTGGTCCAGCCCGATGGAAGCGCCTGGAAAAATCTGACGGCGGACTATCCGGGCGATATTGTGGAATTTGCCTGGACGGAGGGGGGCCGCACCCTCATTTGTCTGGCAGACGAAAAGACCAGCACATTTGTCGTTCGTTTTCGTATCGACGAGTCCAGTTGGCAGCGTCTGTCGCCGCCGGGCGCTGTGCGGCGTTCGCTGAGCCTTTCTGCCAATGGGCAGATCCTGGCGTTTACCCGCAGCGACCCACAGCGACCACCGGAAGTCTGCCGCGCAACGCTGGAACCCTACCGCGAACAACTTCTTTCCCATGAGCATCCTGAACTGGATGCGATTGCGTTGGCCACGGTGGAAGCCATTTCGTGGGAGGCGGAAGACGGCCTGACTATTGAGGGTTTGCTTGTAAAACCGCTGGGTTATGAGAAAGGCCTGCTGTATCCCACGGTGGTGATGCCGCATGGGGGACCGGCTGGCCATTATTCACTCCGGTTTCACAGCCTGGCCCAGTTGCTTGCGGCCGAAGGCTATCTGGTTTTGCTGCCCAACGTTCGCGGATCCACTGCGTATGGCGAGGATTTTCTGCGGGCCAACATCGGTGATTTGGGAGGAAAGGATTTTCAGGATCTGATGGCAGGCCTAAACGTACTCATCAAAAACGGAATGGCCGATCCGGAACGGTTGGGGATTTGGGGATGGAGCTACGGTGGGTACATGGCAGCCTGGGCTGTGACCCAAACCCGCAGGTTCCAAGCCGCTGTGGTGGGCGCGGCGGTAACCGATTGGTTCTCAGTATACGGCCATGATGATATTCAGTATGACGTGGAAGAATATTTTCGCGGTCTGCCCTACGAGCAAAAAACGCTGGTGCACGAGCGCTCTCCCATGTGGCACGTGAAAAATGTCCAGACGCCCGTGCTCATCCTTCATGGCGAGCGGGATTTTCGTGATCCGCTGCCGCAGGCGCAGAATTTCTATCTCGCGCTGAAAAAACGGGGAATTCCTGTAGAATTTGTGATCTATCCGCGCGAAGGACACGGCATTCGGGAATACTATCACCGCAAAGATATGCTTGAGCGGAGTATCCGCTGGTTTGACCGGTACCTCTACGGAAAAAAATCCACGGTTTCGGAGAGCAGGCAAACGGGCACAGAAGTAAGGAAAGCGGGGTAACCCCGCACCGGGAGAAATGGCAATGGTAAGTATCCGGGCAAAATAAGGAGAGCAGTGATGATAAAAAGAGCGGGAATTTGGCTGCTTGCGTTTCTTTTTCTGGGTTCACAGGGATTGTCCGGAGCTCCAGGCAAGAAAAGACCGATGACCATCCGGGACGTGCTTCAGATCCGTTCGGTATTTGACACTCAGCTCTCACCGGATGGCAAGTGGATTCTGTTTGGCGTGCGGCAGGTGAATTTAAAGAAAAACCGCTTCAACACCGACATTTGGATGATTCGCTCCACCGGCGGGGAACCGATCCGCCTCACCTATTCCCTGGCCAGCGAACGGAACTGGCGCTGGTCACCAGACGGCGGCAAGATTGCTTTCATTTCGCGGCGGAATAAACATGCGCAGATTTATCTGCTCTCCATGGAAGGCGGCGAGGCAGAACAGCTAACGGAGTTTGAATCCGATATCCGTGCTTTCCGCTGGTCACCGGACGGCGGCAAAATTGCTTTTCTGGCGCAGGAACCGCTGAAGCCCGAGGAGAAGAAAAAAAGGGAACGGAAAGACGATGCCCGGGTGGTTGATAGAGATTTTCGCTATACGCATCTGTGGGTGATCGATGTGAATACAAAAGAAGTGAAACAACTCACCCGCGGGCAGATGCAGGTTGACAATTTCGACTGGTCGCCGGATGGCAAGAAGATCGTTTTTTCCCACCGGCCCACACCCAGAGTGCCGGACCACTTCAACGCAGATCTATCCATTGTCACTCTAAAAACCGGAAAGATTGAACAGCTTGTCAGCCGGCCCGGCTACGATACCAACCCGCTTTTTTCGCCCAATGGGAAGGCTGTTGCCTTTCTTTCTCAGGATGGGGATACAACGTGGTACAGTAACAGCTATATCTGTGTCATCGATTTAAAGAAGCGAAAGATCCGCAATGTAACCCGGCAGTTTGACAATCCGATCCAGGATTATCGGTGGGCGGACAATGGCAAGGC
>MTOL01000219.1 GCA_002011685.1 Deferribacteres bacterium JdFR-76 | reverse complement strand
AAGAATAAATTATGGCGGCGGCGTCGTGGTTCGCGAAGATTCTTTGCGGACCGAATTCGAAGGCCAGCGCAGCGGGCTCCGCCTGACACAAAGATTCCATTTTTTAGGTCGGGCCATGCGGATTCAGCTCAATTTCACACAACGTTTTTCCCGGCGCTGGCGCGGAGAATACGATATCGCCAATCTGGTTGGCTACTGGGACCTGGACTGGAGCCGTGGGTTCTCTACCGGATTGAGCTTTGGCTCCGCATCCAACAAGTACCTCGGCGAACGGATCCGGCTCACTATTGTGGGTGCCCGTGCCCGGTACCGCTCTTTGAAAGGCCGTCTTACAAACCGTTTCAGCATCCGTTTCCGTATCGGAAGCGATTATATCTCTTCCACTACGGGAATGAATATGCGATGGCGCCTGTCACCATCTGCCGGGCTATCCCTTTCTGTCCGGCACACCATCTATTCCNGGAGCGGTCTTTCTTACCGGGAAACCCTCGCGCGCCTGTCTTTGGACTACCGGTTTGGCCGCTAAAAGGCCGCGGAACAACTTGCCGATGTTTTGCCGGCACAGGGGGATATCAGCTTCTGCTTTCCGTTGGTCAATTTCAAAACTCCGGCGCATCTTCAGCAGTTCATTCGATGTGGTTTCCTCCGCAGTTTCAATCCACAGACCGCTGCGGGGATAAATATCAGGAGAAAATCGGGCACCTTTCGGTGAATGCCGCTCGGCTGTCACCTTTCCGGTAAAGCCCGCCAGCGGAGTCAAATTTTCTCCGCCCGTCTGGCAAGATGGAATTGTCCGTTCTCTGGGGGGCTAATATGGCAGTGGAGCATGGGTAATTATTCGGCTGCATCCCGTCTTTTGAAAGAGCGTTTAATCCGATGGTGCCCGGAAAGATGAATAAAAATTAGACGATCTAACTCTGCCAATTGGGAACTGGGTCGTTAAATTTCGGGAAAGATTGGATTATTTGACGGTTTGCTGCCTGGCGGATCGGTTTTGACCGAGGTGGCATATCGGGATGCAGACCAGTGCAATGGCCCGTCTTGTTTGCCATGGCGATCCACGCCTGCCGGGAATGTGTATCAAAACTTGCGGTTTGCAAAGTGATCGGAAATGGCTACATTTTTGGCCTAGATCTTAGGGAAAGCGGGTTCAGTGCTCTTTCTGCTACCTATTTGTTGAAAATGGTGTGAAAATTTTTTATCATTGCTTTCCTGAATTGAAAAGGAGTGGCATGGAAACCTCCCGTTCAAAGAGCAAAAGGTACGAAAACACCAAACTGGCCCTCAGCATCCTCGATTTTCTGCTTTCTTTTATATTCATCAATGCTCTCTGGTTTTTCCGGTGGAACGAGGATTTTGCAAACCTGTCCCGGGATCTCACCGACAGTCCGTATCTTGCATTTCTGGTCTTCGCCGGAATAACCGGAGTACTGCTTGGTTTACTTACTCTGCCGGTTCGTTTTTATTCCGGATTCTGGCTGGAACACCGCTATGGCCTTTCCAATCAGAGTTTCCCTGCCTGGATGTGGCATCAGGCCAAAGGAGCCTTTGTGAGCCTGGCAATTTCGCTTCCGCTGGCACTGATTTTTTATTTCCTGCTGCGGCAAACCGGAGACTGGTGGTGGCTCTGGCTGGGCGTAGTGCTTTTTGTTTTTTCTGTGGTGCTGGCTCAGCTGGCTCCCATTCTCATTTTCCCACTTTTTTATCGGTTTGAACCGCTGGAGGACGAAAATCTGGTTTCAAGGATCCGCCAACTGTGCCAGAGGGTTGGTTTGCGTGTATCAGCGGTTTTCCGGTTCAATCTGAGTAAAACAACCCGGAAGGCCAATGCCGGTTTTACCGGGCTGGGGAAAACCAAACGGGTGATTCTCAGTGACACACTGCTGGATCATTTTAATGCAGATGAAATCGAAACGGTCTTTGCCCACGAGCTTGGCCATTTCCATCACAGACATATCCGAAAGCTGCTGGTTATGGGATTTCTGTTCACGTTTGCCGGGCTTTTTATCGCGCGTATTGCCTATTCCAGATGGACTGCGGAATTCGGGTATAGTTTGGATCAGCTGGAGGCGCTCCCATTGCTGGCGGTAGTGCTTGCCGTGTACGGTCTGGTGACCACACCCGTGCAAAATGCCATTTCGCGACATTATGAACGCCAGGCCGACATCTTTGCAGTGAAGCTTTCCGGCAAAGCCAATGCATTTGTTTCGGCGCTGGAAAAACTGGCGGAAATCAATCTGGCGGACCGGGAACCTCATCCCGTTGTGGAATTTTTGTTTTACAGCCATCCGAGTATTGCCAAGCGACTTGCCCTGGTACGGAATCTGCAGCACATACAAGCCGGCGAGAAATAGGCATGGAACCTGTTTCAATAATTTTCAGCAATCTTCCGAAAATATAAAAGTAGAGCGAGGTGAAATGAGCGGCGGCTGGATACAGATGAAAAAAATCTTTGCCATTTTCCTTCTTTTCCTGGTATCGGTTCTGACCGGTTCCGGCTTGCAGGCCGTGCAATCTCCTCAGGGCGAGATCGACTATCCTTCAAAACACCTTTTTCCGCTGCCGGAGGCCCTCAAAAATCAGATGCGTTTTTGGATCCGGGTGTATAGCGAGTTCTACACCAATCAGTACATCATTCATGATGCGCGGCGGGTGGAGATCATCTACGAGGTGGTGGAGCTGGGAGAGCGCGATGATGATTTTTACGGTCTTCCGCGCAGTCGCAAACAGCGCAAATTTCTGGAGCGAAAACGGAGATATTACCAGAAACTTCTGCGGCAGCTGGCACGCCGCCGCAATTTTGACCGGCTGAGTCCGGAAGAACAGCGGATTTTTGAACTTTTTGGCAGAGACCGCAACCGCAAAACATACCGGCTGGCTGCCAGAAATGTGCGGATTCAAAAAGGCCAGCGAGACCGCTTTCTCCGCGGATTGAAAGTATCTGGCAGGTACCTTCCCTATATGGAAGAGATTTTCCGGGAACACGGCCTTCCGCTGGAGCTTACGGTTTTGCCGCATGTGGAGTCTTCGTTCAACTATCGGGCTTATTCCGCTGCCGGAGCGGCTGGTATCTGGCAGTTCACCCGATACACTGGACGGCTTTTTTTGAAAATCAATTATGAAGTGGATGAGCGGCTGGATCCTATTCTGGCCACGGAGGCCGCTGCCAGACTGCTAAAGCACAATTATGAGGAGCTGGGTTCCTGGCCGCTGGCCATTACGGCTTACAACCATGGGCTTTACGGAATGAAAAGGGCCAAGCGGAAGCTGCGGACCGACGATATTGGAGTGATTGTCCAGCGGTACAGGAGCAGGACTTTTGGATTTGCATCCCGGAATTTTTATGCCGAATTCCTGGCAGCCCTGCATGTGGTGACCCACGCCCGCAAGTATTTTGGGGACGTCCAGACCGATCCACCTTTGCGGTTCCGCGAATTCGAACTCCCGTACTATGTGAAGTGGAGCACGCTGTCCCGCTATCTGGGCATCGATCCCGAGACGTTGCGCGAATACAATCCGGCGCTGCGCCGTCCGGTAGTTTCCGGAAACCGTTTTGTACCGAAGGGGTACCGACTGCGGCTGCCGGAGCATATTCAGGCGGAACAGCTTTTTGCCCAGATCCCGCCGTCGGAGCTTTACCTGGCCCAGAAGCGCAGCCGCTGGTACCGGGTCCGCCGGGGCGATACCCTGAGCCGGATCGCAAGAAGATTTGGCACAACCGTTTCCACCCTGATGGCGCTCAACGACCTGCGCAGTGCCCACCGGATCCGGGCNGGAGAGGTGATCCGCCTGCCGGAGCAAAAGCACTTGAAGAGCCTGGCTTCACTTCAGGCTCCAGAGGAGAACCCGAAACCGGCGGAGAAAACCCTTGCTTCCCGAGCGGAACCAGAACTTCCGGTGGAATCCGGCGCGGATGGGGGGGAAGAACTGGCCGCTGTCCGACCGGAAACCATTCCTATTTCGCCACCAAAAGCAAAAGTGCCGGTAAACCCGGCTACCAGAAAGGCCGTGCGAAACGAGAATCCCAAAAAAGCATTCTTGAAGCTTGAACCAACCGATGCACTGGTTGCTTCCGAAGTCCGGCTGCTTCCTGGAACCAACCCACCTGTTGGCTACATCCGCGTCCAGCCTGAGGAAACCCTGGGCCATTATGCTGAATGGCTGAAGGTGCCCACCCAGCGGATCCGTAACTGGAACGGTCTGGCCTACGGGGAAAGCATTCAGCTGGGACAGCGGCTCAAGCTAGTGTTCCAGAATGTGCGGCCAGAAGATTTTGTGGTGGCCCGCCTTGAATACCACCGGGGAATTGAAGAGGATTTCTTCAACAACTACAAAGTCATCGGTACGATCACCCATCAGATCCGGCCGGGAGAGAACATCTGGTACCTGAGCCGGCAGGTGTACGGGCTTCCCATTTGGCTGATTCAGAGCTACAATGCAGATTTGAATCTGAATGAGCTGAAGCCCGGGGATCTGATCGTTGTTCCTGAAATTGCCAGCCTTAACGGTGATTCCTGACGCCCGCTGTTTTTGCGCTATGGAAAATTTCTGCGCTGAAAGAAAAGCCTGACCGGGGGCGTGCGCCTGTTCATCCCTCTGCCGCTACAGGGGCCGAGAAATTCCTTGAATCCATTCACGGAAATCTTAAATTAAGCCTGGTATCTCAAGGAGGTGAAGATGAAAATCTTGTTTCATTTCTTGCGTTGGCCTCTAGCCGGACTATTGCTGGTGGCGGTCGCGTGTGCTCCGCCTTTCAAACAGGTAACGCCCGGTGCGGATGTACTGATTCACGAAAAACTGGAACTGATCCGCGGCAAGCGGGTTGGGATTATTACGAATCAAACGGCACTGACACGCGACGGTCGGCATATCGTCGATGTTCTGGCCGGCCTGCCGGATGTCCGGATCACTGCACTTTTTGCTCCAGAGCACGGCATTCGCGGGGACCGCCCGGGCGGAGAGTGGATCCCTTCATACACCGATTCCGTTACTGGCATCACCGTATTCAGCCTCTATGGCAAAACCCGAAAGCCAACACCGGAAATGCTGGACAGTGTAGACGTGCTGCTTTTTGACATCCAGGACATCGGCGCGCGGTTCTATACCTACATCAGCACAATGGGACTGGCCATGGAGGCTGCGGCGGAAAAAGGGATCCCATTTATCGTGCTGGACCGCCCCAATCCCATCAGCGGAGCCATTGTGGAGGGCCCGGTCCTGAAGCCGCGCTGGAAGAGTTTTGTGGGCATGTTTCCCATTCCGATCCGCCACGGCATGACCGTTGGAGAACTGGCTTTGATGATCAACGGCGAAGGCTGGCTTGCCG
>MTOL01000317.1 GCA_002011685.1 Deferribacteres bacterium JdFR-76 | reverse complement strand
CTATGCCCTGGCGGTTGGGAACCCGGATCTTTACCGCATAAACCAGCGAGGTTCGTGTTGAAGGCGTGAGAATGGTTTTGGGAGAAAATTCGGCCCGCGGACTGATCCATACGACCGTTCCGGTGAAGGGCTCGTCACGCCCATCGATGCGAATCTCCGCTTTCTGTCCCAAACGTACCGCGGGAAGATCGGGTTCGGCAATGTACACGCGGATTTCCATTTCATCCAGATAAAGCACTTCCACAACCGGCTGAAAGGGGGCAACCGCCTCCCCTGTTTCAAAATAGCGGCTGGCAATCACTCCATCCGAAGGACTGAGAATTACAGCGTCATTTAGCTTTTTCTGTACCGTTTTTAGCTGAACCCCTATTCTGCGCAACGCAGCCTCCAGCCGGGCTACCTGATTCCGGGCGTTGGCATAGCCCGTCCGCACGCGGTTCAGTCGATTTTCCGCCTCATCCAGCTTTTGCTGTGGGACCGTATTCTGTTCGTAAAGCAGGCGGATACGTTCGTACTGGGTTTTGGCGTATTGCAGATCTTTTGCGGCCTGTTGAAGTTGCTGCCGTGCGATCCTCAGCTGGATCTGGGCTTCCTCTCTTGCGGCCATAAGCTGCTGGCGCTGGAGCGACAGCTCCAGGGTATCCATAATTGCCAGTGTATCCCCTTTCGCCACACGATCTCCCGTATCCACAAGGAGCCGCTCCAGACGGCCGGCTACCAGCGCAGAAACCTTAACGCTCTTGCCTTCCAGAACACCCACATAAACGTCTTTTTCCGTCCCGCGGCCACATCCGACCAGCACAAGGCCGGTCAGGGCCAAGCTCCAAAAAATTCGGATCATCATTCCTCCTTCTTCCCGATGGTTCCGGTAGCATATTTCAATTGCAACCAGGCGTTTTCAAGCTCTATGCGGAGCCTTTGCAGCTGCAATTCAGCTGAGGCCACATCCTGCTCCGCCAGACTGAGATCCAGAGATGTGGCCATCCCCTGCTCAAACTGGGTCCGAGTAATACGATACCTTTCCTTTTCCTGTGCCACAATCCGCTGCTGGTATTCAAGCTCTGCCTGCCGATTTTGAACCTGGATATAGGCTTCTCTAACTTCAGCCAGAATCTGGCGGCGGAGGTCTTCATGGGCAATTTCCGCGGCGCGGGTTTCCAGCTTCGTCTGCTGAACGCGTGTCCGGGTCTGCTGCCAGTTCCACAGCTCCCAGCGAAGGGAAATCCCGACCGTGTAATACGTCATCCATTCATCCACAAAAAAATTGACCCCCGGTCGAGCATAATGGTAAGCAAACACCCCGGCAACCTGCGGAAAATAAGCGGAACGGGCCACCCGGGTTTTGGCCAAACCAGCACGGACTCTGTGCTCCACAGCATACAAATCCGGACGGTTTTTCAATGCTTCTTTCTGATAGGAAGCAATTTCGGCCAGCTGCGGAAAAGCGCCTTTCTGCGCGTAGGGGGCAATCTCAGGCGCCCTGTCCATTCCAAGAAGACGGGCAAATCTTTCTTTTTGAATACGGATCAGCCCATCCAGCACCTGGAGCTGCTTTTGCAGCTGCAATTTCTGGTTAGCGACGCGGAGCGTATCAAACGCCATAATTTGACGGGCAGCCAGAAGAGACCGGGCCTTCTGGAGATGAATTTCCGCACGCTGAATAGCACGCTCCAGCACATCGCGCTGAAGGGAAAGGAGCTGAATGCCGTGGTAAAGTTTTCCGGTTTGCAGCAGCAGCTTCTGCTGGAGGGCACGATACTGCCAGACCGCACTTCCGCGGAGGGCTGCCGCCACTTTTTTCTGGTTCTTCAGGCGGCCCCCGGTGAATAGAAGCTGCTGAACCTCTACATTCATGTCATACACATCATGCACTCCAGCACGAATGGAAAGGGCCGGCTGAGAAGGGAAAAGCCGTGGCAGATCCATTTCCGCGATCTCCGAAGTGTACCGGTAGGCCGCTCCGATCCGAACTTTGGGAAGGATTTCCCGGCTCAAATAGACAACTTCTTTTTCAGCCTTTTTTACCAGGGCCTGCTGCTGTTGGAGCGTGCGGTTCTGCTGAAGAAGCAATTCCCATGCTTCATGGAGCTGCAGGACCTCCTGCCCCCTCCCACGTTCCGTCAGTCCGGCAACCAATGCCAGAACTGCCATTACCCAGTGTACTGGCCGGTTCATTTTTCCTCCATATTTTCGTTTCCGGGAGCAATTCCCTCCCAGATCAGTTGAAAAATTTCCTTTTTGCGCCGGGCAAGAAATTCATCGGACAGCACATCCAGCTCCGAAAATACCCGGCTGATGATGGGTCTCGCGAGAAACGGATAGATGCACATTCCCAGGATGCTCAGGATAAAATGGAGGGGATCCACACGGCGGATCTCCCCGGCCTCCACAGCGCGGTGGATACGTTTCAACAGCGGGTTATCGGGCCCGAGACTGCGAAACCTGCGCCGGATTTGCCGGGCCGCCACCTTTCCTCCCCGGCGGAGCTCCCAGAAGATGAAATGCACTATATCCGGATTCTTCCGAAGGCTTTCGAGATATATTTCGATGAACTGCTGCAAAAAGCGGTCAAACGGCAGATCGGCCTCCAGAATTGGCATAAGCGGCTGAAAAAACTGATCAAAAATCTGGCGATAGACCATTTCGTAAAGCCGGTCCTTTGTCCGGAAGTAATAGTGCAAAAGGGCCTGATTGATGCCTGCCTCCTGCGCAATTTCCTGCATGCGAGCTCCATCTTTTCCCTTCTGCAGGAATACCCGCCGGGCAGCTGCCAGGATCCTCTGTTCAGTATTTTCGGTTCCGCTATTGATCATATTATTTAGCTTATTTATTTAATCATTTGGTTAAATGATATGACAAAAATTCAGCCTGCGCAACTCTTTTTTGAAAACCTGAAAAAAGAAAACCGTTACCCAAAAAAAGCCTGCCCAATTCCCCCTTGGCCTTTCTCCAATCCGCAATGCTTAAAGGCTTGGCCTGAAAAAGGGCGGTGCAGCCCAGCGGGCCAGAACGAATGGGAAGATGCCCACCGGCTGTTTAGCGGACAAACCACCACTCACTGCCCGTGGCGAAAACACGAACCTTGAACATCTGCTCTTCAAAAGCTGTGGTTGGTGTGGCCCCTCTTTTTCCATATTCCAGAGCAATATCCAGTGAACCGAAGCCGTGAGCAAAAGGGATCCCGATACCGAACGTTACGGTCCACTCTCGCATCTCTCTTCCTGTAAAATCAAGCATGTAGGGTTTTTGCCAGGAAAATCCCATGCGGTAAGCGATTCTTTGATACCAGGGTGCATCATACCGGTCAGATGGCGTCCACTCTAACCCGGAGAATATTTCTTCCATTGTCACATACATGGAGGGTGTGCTACCAGAATATTTTGTCCAGTCCTGCCGCATATAATCCGCCGCCAGATACAGACGTGGTCTCACCTCCCAGAAAATGCCGCCTCCCCATTTCTCCGGCAGTCCAGCACTCTCTTCCAGGGTTCGCATTACCCGGACCAGCCCGTTCGCCGGATTCACTTTCCGGTACTGGCTCGATTTTTTCAGATTCACCTTTCCTTCATAGTACGCCGCCACATGGAATCGCCGCATGGGCATCAGTATTACTCCAAAATGCGCATTGGCACCCGAGTACTTTGAGCGAACCTGGTCGTAACTGTCCCAGAAATCCGGCCGGATATAGAGAATCCGCAGCTCATCATCAACTTTGCCAAAGAGGTATCCGAATCCGGCGCCCACGCGCAGGAACGAAACCGGCGTAAATCCCACCGAAATCGATGCCCGGTTTAATCCTCCACGGCCGCTGATAACCCGGTAAAAATCGTTCCCTTCGAACTCGCTCCGATCCTCAAATCGGTAGTCGATTTTTGAATAGGGAAATATGCCAAAACCGATGCCAATGCCGTACCCCACCGAAAAAGCTCCCATAAAACCGTGAAAATTGGCATAATTGGTGTAAAACGATTGCCTCCCGTTGCTGATGCTGAGATTCTGGTAAAAGAACTCGGCTGAAACCTGCACTTTTCGAACCAGAGTCAGCGCAGCCGGATTCAGCCAGTTGAGATGGGTTGTGTCGGCCATGGCAAGGCCAGCACCGCCCATACCGGCAACTCGGCCACTTACACGGTGGTAAAGTACGCCAAATCCACGTAGCGAATAAATGGATCCGTTTGCCCAGCCATCTGCAACCAGTATCAGCAGCAAACTGGCAGCAATCAACCCGATATTCCGTCGGCGGCGCATGAATCCTCCATCCTCATAATTATCGGCCAAATTGTGGTGCGCGGGTGTAATAGACCTCCAGCCGCGGTCGCTTCGTGGAGTCCGCCGCGGCGCTCGAATGAAAAACAATTCGGAAGAACTCATTTCCCGGGTAGCGCGGTGCAAGGCGAAGACCGTGGTTTTCGAACTGTCCGTCCATCCACTGCTGTAGTTCACGGGTAACGTCAACAACCAGCTCCGGGCCCCCGCGGTAATGCGTCGTATCAAACGCGGTGGAATCCACTTGGCCCAGATCCACCTCCCAGTTGGAATTGGTGCACAGCATTTGTGTCATCACCATCACGTGCCCGGGGGGCATCAATGTCTGGGTCGTGTCCACCTGCAATATCAGCCGCGCAGAATTGATGGAAGCCAGATCCGGGAATTTCTTCTCGTCAATGTAAAAGAAGGTGGCGTAATTATCGCTGTTTCCCACCACCAGTCTATCTTCTTGCGGTGTAAATGTCGAAGTCAAAAACGTAACCCCCTCACTTGCAGCAATCAGCAGAGAATCCTGATTTCCCGCTTTCTCATAATGAATAATCAATACCGGTCCTTTCGGGTGCTCGTCCGATCCGAAGGAAATGAGATATCCACTGGAAGCCGGTTTGAAATATAGCCCGTAATTCGGCTTCCTGCTGAACAGCCAATCCTCTACAACCCGCGCCGGTAAACCCATTACAACAATCATGGTCGTATCCGGCATAAACCGGAGGGTGGTATCTCCGGGTTCATCGATGGAAGTAAAGGATTGCCGCAGTGCTACGGTTTCTTCATCCCATTCCCCGTTCACGGTATGAATGGAGAGCGCAATGGAGTCCGTCAGGGACTCGGGCATCCAGTAGCGGATGGCAAAGCGCACACTGGCGGAAATTACCCGTGCCGAATCCAGCCGGGAAAGCAGCGTTCCCCAGCGAACCACAAATTCGGCCCGTTCGCCGGAGAGATCTCCCAGCAAATACTCATCATTGTACCGCAAATCCTCCGTCTCAAAAGCCACTGTCTGCTCGCGGTCCGTCCCGATCTGAACGAGCCGTTCCAGAATCCCCACAGCATTTTGTGTGAT
>MTOL01000477.1 GCA_002011685.1 Deferribacteres bacterium JdFR-76 | reverse complement strand
ATACTCCGCATCAAACGATACTACCTCCGCCCATGCTTTTTCTTTGCCAAGAATACGGCAGGTAAAGCCGGCGAAGAAGTCATCAGGAAGCTTCCAGGGAACGCGGATGAGGAACGTGTCTCCAGATTGCACCCGGGTAACTCGAACCCGCAACGCACTGCTACTTAAAACTTTTGCCTCTACCCATTCGCCCTCCGGCGAAACAGCGATACAATCGGTAAACGTGCCGCCGGTATCCACCCAGATTTGCCACATGATGCTCACTTCCCTCCATTCGCACGTTAAGGCCGTACATCAGGCAGCAAAGTAGCACTTTTCGAAAAAATGCGCAAAGGGTTTTTTCATTCCATCCGAATCCAAAAAGGGCAACCATTGGCCTTTTTCGTGGGATTCCTATATTTATCCCGGAAAACGGTATTCGCCCCGTACACTCCGGCCATTACACACACCGAATTGCTGGCAAGTCCACCCGCAGAGGGAAAGGGAATCCGAAAAAGCAACAAGCGGGGAAAGCCATACAGAGAGAAACAGGAGCTCCGCCGGTGCCGGCCACAAAAAAACGCAGACAGGCACGAACTGTTTTACCGCCAAATTAAACAATCCGTGCCCGTTTCCTGCAAACAGTGCAGTCTGCAGCTGGAATTTTTCACGATTTACGGCGAAAACCGGCTAAATCCCCAAAAACATGACCATGGCACCGGTGGCGGCAATGACCCCTCCGGCCAGAACGTGGCTGTACCGGTCCAGGCTGTGGGCTGGCAGCAGACTGACTCCGATATACCCCAGCAGGGCCTGTCCCAGCATCATGCCAATAGTTACAAGCGAAAAAAGCGCCGTTACCAGAAGCACAGCATGCCAGCCATGTGCCGCCGCCAGAAACATGAGTGGAATGAGCGGTTCGCACGGACCCAGCACAAATATGGCGAACAGCGCCCAGACGGTCACCGTCCTTTTCGGGTCCAGTTTCCGGTGATGGTGGTGCCTTGCCTGCTTCAGCCCCCATACGCCGTAGGCCAGTCCAAAACCGATCAACAGGAGGCCGGCGATTTCGCCCCGTTGGGATTCCACAGCTTTCAAGTGGGTGAGGCCAAACCCAAGTCCCAGTCCGATCAGGCCAATGACCACAGAGGATCCTACGTGGCCAATTCCGGACAGAACGGTAACCCAGGAGAGCCGGGTACGGGACCAGCCCTGGGCCTTGCCAATACTTACAAACGGCACCCAGTGATCCGGAGCCAGCGCATGCACCACACCAATGGTGAACGTGGACACCAGCAGCACCCACAGTGAACTGGATTCCATTTTCCGCTCCTCCTGTTTGAACTTTTAGCAGATCCGTGGCAACTGCTCTCCCACTGGCAGATCCACAATCCGCCAGGCTCCTAAAACCGTTTGCATGCTTACCAAACCCGGAGATTCCTCCA
The DNA here is from genome assembly GCA_002011685.1 of Deferribacteres bacterium JdFR-76. Lineage (GTDB taxonomy): Bacteria > Zhuqueibacterota > JdFR-76 > JdFR-76 > JdFR-76 > JdFR-76. Next base: position 3,925 of record MTOL01000477.1, on the reverse strand, counting down.
CAGCCTCTCCGATACGTGCCGCCATCTTGCCGAGAGGATGTCGGCGCATCGCTTCCAGCACCTCATCCGCTTTTTCCGGGGCCACGGCCGCAACCATTTTTCCCTCGTTAGCTACATACAGCGGATCCAGTCCAAGAAGATCGCAGGCAGCGGCCACCTCCTCACGGACAGGGATGGCTTCTTCAAAAATCCGCAATCCCACCCCTGAGGCGGCGGCAAATTCGTTCAGCACCGCGGCAAGCCCGCCCCGGGTTGGGTCGCGCAGCGCATGTACCGATTCCCCCCCCACATCCAGAACTTCCCGAACCAGCTCATGCAGCGCTGCAGTGTCGCTGCGGATGGGTGTTTCAAAAGAAAGCCCTTCCCGCCGNGACAGTATGGCCATTCCATGATCGCCGATGGTGCCGCTAACCAGAATTTGATCCCCCGGTTTGATCTGTGAAGCAGAGGGAACAAACGGCCGTTCCACAATTCCAATTCCGGCGGTGTTAAGGAAAATCTTGTCCCCCTTGCCCCTGTTTACCACCTTCGTGTCCCCCGTCACGATCTGCACACCTGCAGCCTTTGCCGCTTTTTTCATTGAAACCACAACCTGTCGCAGCTCTTCCAGCGAAAATCCCTCTTCCAGGATGACACCCACACTCAAAAAAAGAGGCCGCGCACCGCTCATCGCCAGATCGTTTACCGTGCCGTTTACAGCCAGCTCACCTATGTCTCCCCCGGGGAAAAAAATGGGATCCACCACGAATGAGTCCGTAGTAAAGGCGAGCCGCACACTTCCCACTTCCAGCAAAGCAAAATCATCCAGCCTGGACAGAATGGGATTTTCGAAGGCCCAAGCAAACAGCTTGCGGATCAGATCGTTCATCATCCGACCGCCGCTGCCATGGGCCAGCTGCACGGTATCGTGCTCGGTGATGGGCAGAGGACACTGGAAATCTTCCGGTGCAAGTTCCGGTAGCTTCGCCACGCGCAACCTCCCTGTAATATCTTTTCCCAATGAACGCATTTAATACACACGAAACCTCTTACCGCCCAACGGAGATGGGCAATCCGGCCGCTAGCTCCTGTGATACCGGTAATACGCCGCACAGGCCCCTTCGGCCGATACCATGGTGGCCCCAAGCGGTGTGCTGGGCGTGCATTCCTTGCCAAACGCCGGGCATTCAACCGGCTTTTTCAGCCCCTGCAGAACTTCTCCGCTGATACAGACGTCTGGCTCTTCCACTTTTAACTGGCTAAGCTGGAAGTGCGCCTCGGCATCGAAGTCTTTAAACTCCTCACGCAAGCGCAACCCGCTGGCCGGAATATCTCCGATGCCCCTCCATTTACGGTCGGTAACCTCGAATACTCTGCGGATAAGCTCTTGCGCGGGTCGGTTCCCCTCCCGCCTGACTACCCTTGAATATTGGTTCTCCACTTTTGCTTCACCTTTTTCGAGTTGCTGAACCACCATCAACACCCCTTCCAGAATGTCCACCGGCTCGAATCCGGTAACAACAATCGGGACGCCAAATTCCTCTGCGATGGGCTCGTACTCCCACCAGCCCATAACGGTACACACATGTCCTGCTGCCAAATAACCCTGAACGCGGTTCCTAGAAGACTGCACCAGCGCCCGAATAGCCGGTGGAACCAGTACATGCGAAACCAGCAGGAAGAAATTTCTCAGGTTCTCTTTCTTTGCCTGCCAGACGGCCAGCGCCGTGCTGGGTGCTGTGGTCTCAAACCCTACGGCGAAGAACACCACTTTTTTATCCGGATTTTCGCGGGCCAACCGCAGCGCGTCCAGTGGAGAGTAAACAATCCGGACGTCTCCACCTTCCGATTTGACCGTGAAGAGATCTTTCTGCGACCCGGGAACCCGCAGCATATCCCCAAAAGAGGCAAAAATAACGCCGGGCTGTGAAGCAATCGCAATGGCTTTGTCGATGAGCTCCAGCGGTGTCACACAAACAGGACACCCCGGACCGTGCACCAGCTCCAGCCCTTCCGGAAGCAGCTGGTCGATCCCATGTTTAATAATGGCGTGCGTTTGGCCGCCACAAACCTCCATGATGACCCAGTTTCGTGTGGTAACTCGGTGAATCTCTTCGAGGATCTTTCGGGCCAGTTTTGGGTCCCGGAATTCTTTCAGGTATTTCATGGTTCCTCCCGCTGTGTTCCGGGATGGCTCTGTTTTTTCTCCTGTTCCTCTTCTTCGGCCGCTTCCGCCAGTTCCCGCCAGAGCTCCAGGGTTTTCCGTGCCTCCTCCTCATCCAGTACGCTGATGGCAAACCCTGCGTGGACAATTACGTACTGACCCACCTGAACTTCGGGAACATATTCCAGACAGGCCACATTCACATTGCCGGCATAATCAATCTTCCCCATCTTCAAGCCGTGTTCCTCATAGATTTCGAGAACACGTCCCGGTACGGCCAAGCACATGGTGTATCCTTTCCTTTTTACTGCGATGTTTCCATTCTCAGCCGGGCATCCGCCACCACCACCTGCCCAAGGGCGATTCCCCCATCATTCGTGGGCACTTCTCTGTGGGTAAGCACGTTCCACCCGGCCCGCTGAAGTCGCTCCAGGAGCCCCTCAAAAAACCGAACGTTTTGAAATACCCCTCCGCTTAACCCAACTGTCCGGATTCCTGTCTCCTGGCTCACATTTTCCAGAACACGCAAGAACATCCCAGCAAGGGTGTTGTGAAACCGTGCAGAAATTTTCTCGACTTCGGTTCCGTTCAAATAATCTTCAACGACGCTGCGAACAAGTGGCCGCGTATCGACAGGTCCACGTCCCTGAACTCCGGAGAAGGCTTCCGTGTATTCTGCCATTTCGCCATCGTCCGCAACCATTTCCAGTTCTATGGCCGCCTGAGCTTCATAATCTACCTTCTGGCAGATTCCGAGGAGTGCGGAGATACCGTCAAACAGGCGGCCGCAGCTGCTGGTGAAAGGAGCATGGATTCCTTTGCGGTAGACTTGTCGGAGCAGCTCCAGCGTCTTCTCCTCAACCCCGCGCAGCGATGGCAGCCGAGAAGGGGGCAACGTTTCCTCAAATGCTTCCCACAAAAGCACCAGAGCAACCCTCCACGGTTCAAGAATGGCCCGGGTCCCTCCCACCAGCGGAAAAGGCCGGAGCCATGCCCACCGTTCGAATTCCGAAAAATCGCCTACCAGAACTTCGCCACCCCAGATGGTGCCGTCCGTTCCCATCCCAGTGCCATCCAGAACCAGCCCGATGATCCTGTCTTCTACCCCGTTTTCCGCCATCACCGACGCCAGGTGAGCATGATGATGCTGAACCCCCACTTTCGGAAGCGATTCCTGCTTCAAAGCCCATTTCGTCGAAAGGTATTCCGGATGCAGGTCGTAGGCAATGGCCTCCGGTTCAACCTCCAGAATTTTCTTCAAATGTTCGATGGCATGCTCGAAAAACCGGAAGGCCTCCGGGTTATCCAGATCTCCAATATGCTGGCTCAAGAAAACGGTTTCGCCACGGGAAAGGGCCACCGTATTTTTCAGTTCCGGACCACAGGCCAGAATAGAAACGCGTGTGGGAGTTTTCAAAAACACAGGTGCCGGAACAAACCCACGGGAACGCCGCAGCACACGGGCCTCCCCACCGTAAACCCGGACGATGGAGTCGTCGCAGCGCTGAAGAATCTCCCGGTTGTGAAGCAGAAAAGCATCGGCGATACCGCTTAAACGCCGGATAGCTTCATCATTCGCTATTGCGATGGGTTCCTCGCTCAGATTGCCACTGGTCATTACCAGGGCCCTAAAATGATTTTTGAGAATTAAGTAGTGCAGCGGGGTGTAGGGCAGCATAAATCCCAGATAGCGGTTTCGCGGCGCAACCGAAGGAGCAACCGCAGCGTCTTCCCGCGCGCGCAAAAGGACGATGGGGCGGATTTGGCTGCAGATCGGAAGAG
>MTOL01000447.1 GCA_002011685.1 Deferribacteres bacterium JdFR-76 | reverse complement strand
GATTGTCGATATGGGCCGACCGTTTTAGCGCTTTTGCCATTCGTTTTTTTCCTTAGCAAACTTTTCAGGCGAGTTGTTTCTTTTTGCACCGGCGGCTTTTGGCCAAGGTGAGGGGCGGGATCTGGTCGAATGATAATCAGCGGGGCACTTCTGGCGGAAAACGGAACGAAAAAAATGAGCGCTTTACCGATCCGGGCTATTCGCCTTGAAACTCAGATGCGGGGCTGATATATTGGCACTGAAACGGATGATATCGGGAACGAATTCACGGTTCATAAGTTTTGGGGAGAGCGTATGGCAAAGCAGGTTCTGTCGGGGAACGAAGCCATAGCCAGGGGAGCTTACGAGGGGGGCGTCCGGTTTGCATCGGCCTATCCCGGGACGCCCAGCACCGAGATTCTCGAAAACATTGCCCGCTACCGCGAAATTGAAGCGCAATGGGCGCCCAATGAGAAGGTGGCACTGGAAACGGCTGTGGGGGCCAGCTTGGGAGGGGGGAGGGCCCTTGTAGCCATGAAGCATGTGGGGCTGAATGTGGCGGCGGATCCGCTCTTCAGCCTTTCCTACATGGGCGTGAACGGCGGACTCGTAGTGGTTACCGCCGACGATCCCGGCATGCATTCCTCCCAGAACGAACAGGATAACCGCTGGTTCGCCCGGGCGGCCAAAATACCCATGCTGGAGCCGGCCGACAGTCAGGAAGCCAAAGATTTCACTATTCTGGCGCTGGAACTCAGTGAAAAGTTCGATACACCGGTTCTCCTGCGCACCACCACGCGTATCAGCCATTCCAAAAGTGTGGTGGAACTGGGAAAGCGGCAGGAGGTCCCGCTCCGGCCTTACAACAAGGCATTTCAGAAGAATGTCCTGCTGCCCTCCACGGCCCGTCTGCGCCATCCGGTAGTGGAAGAGCGAATGCAGCGTCTGGAAGAAGCCGCCAATTCCCTTTCCATCAACCGGATTGAATGGGGAGACCGCAGTCTGGGAATTATTGCTGCCGGAGTGGCCTACCAGTATGCCCGGGAAGCCTTCCCGCAGGCCTCATTTCTTAAGCTGGGGATGACCCATCCTTTGCCTAAAAAACTGATCCGCGAATTTGCTGATGGCGTGGAAGAGCTGCTGGTAGTGGAAGAACTGGACCCGATTCTGGAAGAGCAAATTCGTGCCATGGGAATAGATGTGCGGGGCAAAGATGCCATTCCGATCATTGGCGAACTGAATCCGGATCTTGTGGCAGAAAGCCTGAACGGGAAAAGACCGGTACCGGCCCTGAAGGATGTGGATCTACCAGCCCGTCCGCCGGTGCTGTGTCCGGGGTGTTCACACCGCGGCGTATTTTGGGCCCTGAAAAAACTGCGCCTGATTGTACATGGAGACATCGGCTGCTACACCCTGGCGGCAATCCCGCCTCTTGAATCAATGGATACCTGTTTGAACATGGGAGCGTCCATTGGAATGGCGGAAGGCATGGTAAAGGTGGCGCCCGAGAAGTTTCAGAACAAAGTGGTGGGGATCATCGGAGATTCCACGTTTATTCATTCCGGTATTACGCCGCTAATTGATATGGTGTATAACAAAGGGTATGCCACGGTAATTATCCTGGATAACCGCACGACGGCCATGACGGGGCATCAGGAGCATCCCGGCACAGGCATCCGCCTGTCCGGAGAACCCTCCACTCGCATCGATATTGAGCAATTGTGTCGGAGTATTGGCGTGGAGCACGTCCGCAAGGTGGATCCCTACGATCTGGACAGCATGATCCGGGTGATCCGGGAAGAGGTGAAACGCCCGGAGCCTTCCGTAATCATCGCCGATGCGCCCTGTGTTATTCACGACCGGATTGTGATGGACGAGCCCTATATCGTATTGGATGAGCTTTGTGTGGAATGTGACCTGTGCTACAAGATCGGGTGTCCGGCCCTTTTTCCAGGGGATGACGGCAAACCGGATATCGATCCGCTACTCTGTATTGGCTGCAGCCACTGTGCACAGGTTTGCAATCTGGATGCCATTCAGCTTCCTAAAGAGAAAGTGACGGTTGAGTAGATGATAAGGAGCAGGAGGATGGCGGCCAAGAAAGCGATGAATCTGGTTTTTGCGGGAGTTGGTGGGCAGGGAATTCTGCTGGCCAGTGATATTCTCTGTGATGTGGCACTCCGAGAGGGGTACGATACGAAAAAGAGCGAAGTTCATGGCATGGCCCAGCGCGGCGGAAGTGTGGTCAGTCAGGTGCGATTTGCGGAGAAAGTTTACTCGCCGCTGATCCCGCTGGGAACTGCCGATGCCATTGTGGCCTTCGAAAAGCTGGAGGCACTCCGCTATCTGGATTATCTGAAGCCGGGAGGGCTTGTGATCCTGAATGACCATAAAATCGTACCACAAACGGTCCAGATGGGGATTGCTGAATACCCAAAAGATGTGCTATCGCTCTGTTCCGGGCGGGCCGGGTTGGTCATTTCCGAAAAGCTGACCGATCTGGCCGTCAGGCTGGGAAATATCCGCGTGCTGAACATTATCACCCTGGGGGTTCTCTCCCACTTTTTGCCCTTCTCCGAATCGTCCTGGCTGGAGGCTATCAGGGTTCGTGTCCCGCCGAAATATGTGGACTTGAACCTGGGGGCCTTTGAAGAAGGCAGAAAGATTGGGGCGCGGTACACGGCCCAGTTTCAGGATCTGGTGACGGCAGAGAACGAATGAGGCGGACCATGATCAAGACTTTCGACGAGCTGCTGGAGCATGTTCAATCGCTGGGCGTGCGGATTCTTGCCATCGCCAATGCTCAGGATGAAGCGGCACTATCTGCTTTTGTAGAGGCAAAAAAGTTGGGCATTGTGGAAGGAAAGCTGTTTGGTGAAAAGCCACATATTGAAGCAATGCTGGAAAAGCTGGCACCGGATCTTGTTGAAAGCGTGGAAATTATCCACTGTCCAAACGACAAGATGGCCATCCATGAGGCGGTTAAGGCCGTTGGCAACCGCCAGGCAGATATTCTTCTGAAAGGGAAAGTCAAAACGAGCGATCTGCTCCGGGCTGTGTTAAACCCGGAGTTTGGGCTGCGTACTGAACGCCTGCTGAGCGATGCGTTTGTTTTCGAAAATCCGCAGCGGCCCGGCAACAAACTTACCATTATTACCGATGGTGGGGTTACCTTAAAACCTGATCTGGAACAGAAAATTCAGATTATTCAGAATGCTGTGGAGCTTTGTCATTTGCTGGGCAATCCTATGCCGAAGGTAGCCCTGCTATCGGCGGTAGAAACGGTTCACCCGAAATTGCCTTCTACGCTTGATGCGGCTGTGATTGCGAAAATGAACCAGCGTGGCCAGATTAAAGGCTGCATTATTGACGGCCCGCTGGCTCTGGATAATGCCATTTCGCCCGAGGCGGTCAGGATAAAGGGCATCGATACGCCAATTGCCGGAGATGCCGATATTCTCGTCCCGCCTGAAATGGAAGCGGCCAATATGCTGGCCAAAAGTACCACGTTCTGGGCCGGGTTTCGCCTGGGTCATGTTATCATGGGAGCGAAAGCTCCGATCCTCATACCTTCCCGCGCGGATACCGCTGACGCCAAGCTCCTTTCGATCGCCCTGGGCTGTGTGGTTTCCAAGAACGGCGAAGCCTGATTTAATCACTGAAACATAAGAGGCCTCACCGCAGAAAGGAGGTGGGAGCACTGCCAAACGGTTCTTCCGGGGGAAATAGGGGGATTTCTTCCCAAAATAACCAACCAGGAGGGAGCCATGCCAATCTGTTCAAAATTGAGAAATTTTCTGGACGAGAACAGGGTCCGTTATGTGATCATTACGCACTCGCGAGCTTATACGGCGCAGGAAGTTGCTGCCAGCGCTCACATCAAAGGCAAAAATCTGGTCAAGTGTGTGATGGTCAACGCGGACGGCCAACATTTCATGGCGGTGACCACAGCCAATCACCGGGTCGATTTTGAAAAACTGAAACAGGCTCTAAATGCACAGGAAGTGCGGCTGGAACGCGAAGAAGAATTCCGGGAGCTGTTTGATGACTGCGAAGTGGGAGCAATGCCGCCTTTTGGGAATCTGTATGGGATTCCCGTCGTGGTGGATGAGCGGGTTTACGAAGATGAGGAAATTGCCTTTAACGGCGGCAACCACAGCTCTGTGGTGCGGATGCAGTTTGCCGATTATGAGAAACTGGTGAGGCCTCAGCGGGCCGATTTTGCCGTGCCAGCTAGTTAAAATCTGAGGGTGGCAGTTTTGGGGGACGGCTGGTCAGCAGATGCATAGGTGGGTGCGGCGCCTTCAAAGATAGGTGCAGATGTGGTTTTCTGCGCCCGGTGATGAAGCCTTGACGCTTTGTGTTGATTTCTTAATCGGTGGATTTGTGCGGCAAAAGACCCGGAATTTTGACATTGTCAAGATTTCGGCATTTTTTCTGGAGTTTCTTTTTTCTCTTGATTTTTTTTACGAAAATGATAGCTTACGTTTGCAATTCCTTGATTTTACATGTGATAGAAGAATAGGACGTGAGACGAAACTTTGCGCCTCAAATTGCGGACACAAAACACTGAAAACAGGGGCGGACCCATGATCAGGATGCATGTGGGCAGGGCTGTGGTTGCCATTCTGGCAGTGGTTGGTTTAGTGGCTCTGCTGTTTGGCTGTGCAGAATTGAAAAAAGAGAAAGAAATTATTCCTCCGGAAAAGAAGAAGGTCACATACGACGATATCAGGCCGTTGTTGGAACAATACTGTGTCCGTTGCCACGGAAGCGAGAAGCAGGAAGGCCATTACGACCTGAGCACTTATATCGGCATTCTTGGTACCGGCAGTGATGATGTTCCCAATGCGATTCCAGGCGATGTAAACAGCCTGCTGGTTCAAGTGACGCGACCCGGTGGGACGATGTTCCAATATCTCGGGAACCCAGCCGCTTCGGATCTGATTCTTCAGTGGGTGGTCCATGATAGCCTGGCGATTGAAAAATCGGATGTGCATCCGGATGGCTGGGTGGATCGCGGTTCTCCAGATTTTCACGGCAAGTTTCTGAAGGCCCGTTCCTGGGATCTGACCAACTGTCAGAAGTGCCACGGGAAAGATCTGAAAGGTGGGTTGGTAGAAAGTTCCTGTTTCAGCTGCCACGACAATTATCCACATCCTGCTGGCTGGAAGGATCAGGAGGAACAGCCCACGTTCCACGGCAAATATGTGGAAAGGCGGGGTCCCTCCAGCTGTACNTTTTGCCATGGTACCGATTTCAAAGGTGGGGATACTGGCGTTTCCTGCTACGATTGCCACAGCGGTGCGGGAGGGCATCCTAGCGGCTGGACCGATCCGGACAACATCAATTTTCACGGCCTGTATTTGTTAAATACCGGCTGGAA
>MTOL01000345.1 GCA_002011685.1 Deferribacteres bacterium JdFR-76 | reverse complement strand
CCCACATTCCCACCGGTTCGCGCGCGTGATGCCCCGCCATAAAAAGAACAGAGGGCTCTGCCTCTTCACGGTCCACGTGATCCGAAATTTTTACCGCATAAATGGGCTTTTTATGATACTGAGAACGGCCAATCGTAAACAATTTTGCAATGTCCGGGTTTCCGGCCACCATGGCCCGGATGGTATCCATCATCACTTCATAAGCGGGATACCCGTCCGGTACAGTGGCAGTATGCTCCACTTCAACCACAATGGCCGCAGGAATTCCGCGGCGCGTGAGCTCCAGCACATCGCGGAAATGGCCTTCCACTTCGATATAATCACCTTCAAAAGCCGGATCCGTAACCAGCTTCATTTTGCGCAGAATTTCCCGATGATGTTCATTTTGCGGGAATATTCGCAAAAGAACACGGTCTTTTTTTGCCGATTCTGACCCCAAAAATCGCAAGGTNNCGANNTCAGGCCAAGAAAAAGGAGAGCCGCAATAGCGCCCACCCGAAGCAGGTAAATCAGCTCATATTCTGTGCGGCGCAGCGATGCCATACGACGCCCCAGCACCCGAATATGCAGAATTCCTCACGCGGAACTTTCTCTCAAGGCGAACCCTCGTTTTCATCCCACCGTTCCACTTCGCGCACCAGAAATTCCACGATTTCGTCTTCTCTGATTTTTGCCACGGTTTTTCCCCGTTTGAAAACAAGTGCCGAATGTTTTCCGCAGGCCACACCGATGTCCGCTTCCCGTGCCTCTCCAGGGCCATTGACAGCACACCCCAGCACCGAAATGGTGAGGTCTTTGTCAACTCCTTCCAGGCTTTCTTGCAGCTTCTTTACGATAGAAATCAGGTCCACCTCAATCCGGCCGCAGGTGGGACAGGCCACAATATTTACCCCTTTTTTGCGCAGGCCAAGTGATTTGAGTATTTCATAGCCAACTTTTACCTCTTCCACCGGATCATCAGAAAGGGAGACGCGGATGGTGTCACCGATCCCTTTCCACAGCAATACGCCCATTCCCACCGCCGATTTGATGGCCCCAGTGTCTTTCAAACCCGCTTCGGTTACGCCAAGATGCAAAGGATAGTCCACCCGTTCTGAAAGCATCTCATAGGCCCGGATCATGGTAGGCACATCACTGGACTTCACGGACAAAATGATGTCAAAAAAATCCAGCTCTTCGCAAATTTCCGCATTGCGGACAGCACTCTCCACCAGGGCTTCGGCACAGGGATACCCGTATTTATCCAGCAGATCTTTCTCCACGGAACCGGAATTGACACCGATCCGGATCGGAATGCCCCGCTCTTTCGCAGCACGAAGCACAGCTCTCAGCCGTTCCCGTGAGCCAATATTGCCAGGATTGATCCGGATTTTATCAGCCCCGCCGTCAATTGCCCTCAGAGCCAGCCTGTAATTAAAGTGAATATCCGCCACCAGCGGAACTTCAGGCACCTGCCGGCGGATTTCTGCAAACGCTGTTGCTGCTTCTTCATCCGGTACCGTGACGCGCACAATCTCACACCCCGCTTGCACAAGCCGCCGGATCTGTGCAACCGTTGCCGGCACATCTTCGGTTCGGGTGCTCGTCATTGATTGCACCGATATGGGCGCACCACCCCCAATAGTTATGTTCCCAACCCGTACAGCCCGTGTTTGTTTTCGCTGAATTGTCACCCTACCCCTCGCCTTTCTCTGCTGCCATAGGCAAACAGCCAGACCCTCTCTTTTCGCAAGAAACGTTCATTCCATTGAAAATGCTGAAGTTACAGTATCACGCGCTGAATAAAGTATAGCAAGAAAGGTTCCCAAAAGCAATGAAAAGAATCCGGCTGCTGATGGATAGAATCACACAAAAGACTACCGAAAGAGAAAAAAACCGCAGAGTTTTCCAGGACACCGGGAGCGTGTCCTCAGGCCATTTCCCTCTTCAAATGTGCTGTTGCAAAATCCCAATCTGCTTTTCCGTAAATAGTCTGCGGCTGCTGCGGCGCAAATCCACACGACAAAAACAGAAGCGGCCCGATGAGCGCCCGGCTGGCGCGCGCTGTACGTCATAAATCACCGGCGGTCTCCTCAGAGCAAATTTTGCTTGAACCCGGTTTCGTACCAAAGCTATGAATCATTTGGACCTAACTGGGCAGCGCCATGCGCGGATAGACTGGAACAGTCCGCCATCTGCGGCAGGCTATTCTACCAGGATGTAGGTAGTCTTGCGCAGAGAACCGCCGAACCAAAATAGCCGAGGGCATTTGTCACCGAGGATTCAGGCTCTGTCATCTCCCGGACATTCTGAAAGCTGGTTTGCAGGTACCGGAAAAAGTTTTCATCAATGGCATATACACGCAGAATATGATAGCCGTAATAGTTGTGCAGCCAGGGATAGATTACCGTCTCAAGGCCCAGTGTCCAGTAAAAACGCGATTTGCGGTCTGCGTACGGGTCCTGATCTGCAAAAGGCCGTTCAATCTTTTGCGGCGAACGTTCCAAATTGGTAATGGAGATGTAATAGGCAGCGGCGCCTCTGGAGGGAGTCCACCGTACCACTGGCTGATCTTTCAGGTATGTAATCACAGTTTTTGAAAGCGGCATCAGAGAAAAGGTATCGGGGCATACGGTTTCGGACGTGATGATCCGGTCTTTCAGAATGATGCGCAGCCGGTACCGCCGCCGAACATTGATAATATATCTGGGCGATTCATAAATTCCTGGCCGTCCCGGAACTGGCCGCAACACGGTTGAATCTCCCCTGTCGGATGAAATAACAATCCGTGCTCCCGTAATACCAGCCAGGGCACTGTCGTAAGGCGAGTCCACGGGCAGCGTGCGGCTCAATTTGAATTCTTCAACTCCTTCTCCCGCCACCAGGAGACATTCCACAACCGGTTCTTCCCGGTACTGATCGTACACCGACGGAGAAGAACATCCCAGCAGCCACGCTACCAGCATCAACAGCATGGCCGCCAGCACTATTCCGGCTGGTGGCCTATGTGTCACCGACTTTTCAAAACGCAAAGGTCACCTCCAGAGTTGGCAGAATGGGCAGCAGGCGGACATCGGTTACCTTTGGCGGCTCGTTCAGTTCGCGGAAATCGTAATCGCGGTACCACACATTCCGGTGATTGTAAACATTGAATATATTGAGGTTAGCGCTTCCCCGGATGCCCAGCAGCTGGAATTTCCGGGAGATGAAAAGGTCCAAGCGGTGGTAAGGCTCTAGCCGTGCTCCATTTTTTGGTCCCGCGCGGATGTAATCGATGGGAAAACCGGGCGGGCCCAGGCGATACTTTCCTGCTGGAACGGTAAATGTTGGTCCAGACTTATAGACAAACGTTGCACCTAACTGCCATTTTGATGCTGGCCGATAACTCAGCGTGATCGTCAGATCATGGGTGAAATCCCACTTTGCCGGAAAGGGTTTCCCCGCATTTAAATGGACAAACGTCCTTGTAGTACGCGACCAGCTGTACCCAATCCAGCCGGTCAGGCGCCCGGACCGTTTCTGCAGGAAAAATTCAATTCCGCGTGATAGTCCGCGTCCCACATAAAAAATATCTTTTAACTTATCGCGATTGGGATTATGGCTCTCGCGAAATTCGACCACATTTTGCATGGGTTTGTAATAAGCCTCCACATTCAGGCTGAATGACCACGGCAATTCCACATCCAGCCCAGCAATGTAATGCTGCGAACGCTGCGGATCGATGGTGTCATCAATGGGATACCACAGGTCGGCAAAACTGGCCACATCGTTAACCACAACCGTGGTGTATTGAGTGTAGCTTCCAAGAGAAAACAGCAGGCCGATACGGTTGGTGAGCTGCCGGCGGATCTGGAGACGCGGATCCAGCTGAATATGCGGGCCATCGCTGAAGGCATTTGCACGCAGCCCAGCAAGAACCTTCCAGCGCGGAGAAGGACGCCACTCATCCTGCACAAACAGCGCCAGGTAGATCGGTCTGGAAGCGATCCGGTTTTCGAACCCTGTATTTTCGCCGATACGGATCGCGTTAAAAAAGCGGTACCGCGTAAGCCATACGCCGAACTTGGCATAATGTTGCGGTGATGCAAACCATTCCAGATTTGCCTTGGCCGAATAATCCTGAATGGAATTGTCAAAAATCACCGTAAATCCGCTGGCATCGGCGTCAATGAGTGATTGAAAACGGCTGGCCGCAAGAACAAACCGGGCAAATAGACGCGGGCCAAAAAGATGAATCCACTGAGCCGAAAAGACGCGGTTACCCCAGCCAATGTTGATGTCACCGGTGGTCACGTTTTGCTCTTTGCGGTCAAAATGAAGGTTGTCGCGCCCCAGATATCCGGAAAAAATAAGCCGATCTCCCTGCCCTATGTCGAGATTCACCTTGGCATTCAAATCATAGAAGTAATACTGAGGCAAATTGTCCTCTCGGGAAAGCGAAAGAAGCAGATCCAGGTAGGTTCGCCGACCGGAAATCATAAATGATCCCCGTGGCAGCGGGCCCTCTATCAGTAGTTTGCTGGAAATCAGAGAAACGGCCCCTCTGGATTCAAAACGTTCGCGGTTTCCATCGCGGTTGGTAATGTCCAGCACAGCGGAAAGACGCCCCCCATACTCAGCGGGAAACCCTCCCCGGATCAGGCGGATATCTTTGATGGCGTCGGGATTAAATGTGGAAAAGAAACCGAAAAAATGGCTCGGATTGTAGACGGTGATGTCATCCAGTAGAATCAGGTTCTGATCTGGTGAACCGCCACGGATGTAAAGACCGGATGAAAGCTCATTAACGGCCTGAATGCCAGGCAACAGCTGCAGCGCCCGCAAAAGGTCCGTCTCCCCGATGGCAGGGAGCCCGCGTAAACGCGCAACAGGCATGGCCACCGTCGATGCGTTTTTTTCCTCCTCCCGGTAGTATCTGGCGCTTACTTCCACATCCTGAAGTTCAATTGGCTGGGGCCGCAGCGCAATACGCAGCGAAAGAAATTTCCCGGGCAAAATTTCGACGACCATTTTTCTGCTGCGGTATCCTACAAAACGGACATGAAGCGTGTACTTCCCCGGCGGAACGTGAGAAATGGCAAAATATCCAGATTTGTTGGTAGCAGCTCCCCAGCCGGTCCCGGCAAGAAAAACGTTGGCTCCCACCAGCGGCTCCTGGTTTTCCGCGTCAAAGACATACCCCGAAATCCCTCCCGCTGGCCGGCTTTGAGCCAGAGAGGAACAGGCAGGCGCACACGCCAGGAGCGCGGCCACAGAACAAAAAATAAAATTCTTCCCGATCATCTTCTCCGTCATTGGGATTGATGGTTGCAGATGTAATATACTTATAATTGGGGCAAAAGTTTACATTTTCATGGCGGGTAACTTATGATTCTGGAAAAAAACGAGGACCTCGGCCCTCTCC
>MTOL01000273.1 GCA_002011685.1 Deferribacteres bacterium JdFR-76 | reverse complement strand
CAAAATCATTCTCTCTAATCTATACATGGTTTGATCCTCCTTTTAAATTCCAAAAGAAATCCAGAAATTATAGACCTTAGGAGGAGGTACAGTGCCATAATCTACAGACCACGCACCCGAGCGTGATCCCGGTGCGTTGACCTCAAAATCGCCATCTTTATACTTGGAGATCCTGACCAGATTTTTGGCACTGATTCCAATGGAAAGATCGGTGAACACATTGCTGAGAAACGGGATGTTCTCCAACATATCGGTCATATCGTAACTGAGGCTAACTTCCCGAAGGACAAAATAGTCTGCGTCAAAAATGTAATTCCCACGATAAAAAGGATTCATCCGGGCAAATTCATTGGCCAATTTGATATATTCGGGCGTTCCAGGCTCAAGAGGTTGGATTTGGTCAAAATCCAGACGCGAATTCCATCCCCAGCGATCCTTCAACCCCAATTTTGCCGCCATTTCAAAGAAAGGCCTGTACCCGCCATTCCGGGCGGCAAACTGGCGGAAAATGCTGAAAACCTTCTTTTTTAGACCCCAATCAGCAAGTGCATAGAGGTTAAAGTTCCTCAAGAATCTGAAATTCACAGTAAAGGAACCTGTGTGTTTTGGAATAGGAGATCCCAAATCTACCCGTCCATCAGACTCGATATCCCCGATGTAGACGCCATTCTCGTCGAACTTAGCACCCGTTGTAATCACCGCATAATACTCATGTTTTGGCAAGCCCTCCGCAATGGCGTTCACTCTGTAGTTCGCGATAATGGGCCCCTGGCCTCCGAGATCAATTACCTTATTATCTTGCCAATTCCAAACGAAGGTCAAATCAAGGTTGTAATTTCTCGTTCTGATGGGATTGGCCCGGAACATGAACTCAATTCCCTCGCCTTCCACCTTTCCAATATTAAAAGGTGACTGGAATCCACCGAAGCCGGTAGACGGAGCGTTCGGTTTTCCAACAATGGAATTGCGGGCGTTCTGGCGATAATATGTAAATTCCATGTAATAGCGTGAGATGACTTCAAGGTCAAAACCGACCTCAAGTTCTCCTATGCGTTCAGGTTCAATGGCCGGGTTGCCAACATAATTGGGAATCGCTCCGGGACCACCGTAAGCATTTCCATAAGCTCCCCAGAGCAGCCGTTTGCTATCATACGGACCGGGAAGCTGTCCGCTCTCTCCGTAGGCGGCACGCAGCTTCATCATGGTAAACAATTTTGGCAACACACCGAGCCGATCCACGCGCACTGCAAAACTTGCCTGCGGATAGTAAATAGAGGGAGCTTCCTGGCCGACAGCACTGGCATAATCCTTTCGGAGCGAAAGCGTCGCAAAATAGCGATCCTTATAGGTCAGAGAATGAGTCATGAAAAGACCGGCCTGACGTTCTTGATATTTTCCTTCCCAAACACCACGGATATCGGACCCGGATCCCACATCCGAGATCAGACTTGTAGCAAACTGCCGAACCTGCATGCCGCTCCAAGTATCCTCCCGTTCGAACAGTTGCATCCCGATGTTGGAATTGATGTGAAGATCTGAAATAGGACTGTACGTATAGCTGACCTTGAAATCATAAGTATACTGTTTATTATACCGCTCTGTGAGCAATCTTCTGCCGCCATACCCAAGCCAGTAGCGATATTCGGGAGGCAGAAACTCATCTTCGCGGTGATAGGAGTGATCAATACCAAAATTCCCTGAAACTTCCAAACCACGGAGAGGTGTCCATACGGCCTGCAAGCCACCCAGAAAGCGATTATTTTTACCGGGTTCCTGTGTGGATGCAATGGCCAGACTATCGTACCATTTCCAGGGTGTGTCGACCATGATAGTCCCCCAGTGGGGGGAAAGAACTGCATCGTCGCTAAAAGGCCGGGAAAGATCGTTGGTTGAAAAGAGCGAATGGAAGCGCAGATTCAGATTTTTTCTTGGTAATGCCGTCAGGTTAGCCCGAACGGCCTTCCGATCCTGAAAGCTCTTTGGAACAATTCCTTCCTCAAATTTGTCTTCAAAAGAAACAAAATAGCCAATGTTTCCAGTTCCTCCTGTCACTTCGACGATGTGCTCCCGAACGATACCATCCCGGAGAATATGATCGTTATAAAGATCCGCATTAAAATATTTTTTCGGATCATAGCGGAAAGGTTTGGTATTGATGCCATAATGAAGCCGATAACGAATTTTGGCCTTTCCCTCTCCAATGCGGCCCGACTTGGTGGTAATAAGAATTACACCGTTGGAAGCATTGGTACCGTACATTGCTGCGGCTGCAGGTCCTTTCAGCACCTCGATCTTTTCAATCTGCGCCGGGACAAGGGACAAAAGGTTGGAATAACCCTGGCCACCATTCCAGATCAATTGCAGCCGCGAATCATCAACACGTACACCGTCAATGTAGATAAGCGGTTGTTCGTTTCCGTTGAGTCCTCCACCTGATCGCACAAAGAACCGGAATCCGCCTCCCACATTGCCCGAGGCGGGATGGAGTTGGACACCGGGAATTTTGCTCTTGAAGATCTGATCCACCGTCGTATACATTTGCCGCTCGGAAAGTTCGGCAGCATCTACGCGGGCAACAGCTACCTCAGCCACGGACTTTTCCCGGCGGGATGCAAGCCCCGTAACCACAACCTGTTCCCCCTGGAAAATATCGGGCTGAAGCTCAAAATCAACCCGCAGCTCCTGGCCCTGAACAACGCGGATCTCTTTCTCCTCCCTCTTATAGCCGATGTAACTAACAACCAGAACGTACGTCCCCAATGGCGCATTGGGAATCAGGAAAACCCCATTTCTATCGGTGGCAGCACCGACTTGCGTGCCTTTCAAAAACACATTGGCACCCATTAGTGGTTCTCCAGTCTCCGCATCGACCACCTTTCCACGGATCTTCGATACGGTCGGTGCCTGTCGCATCCGGCCACTAAGTGTTGAAGGAACGATAAGCACACCTTTTTCGCTTTCAACCATGAATTCTGCGGCTGTCTGATCCAGCAGGGCGGTAAGAACCTCAACCACCGGAGCGTTTGTTAGCTTCACTGTCACCCGACGATCCACAGGAAGAATATGGCGACTGTAGTTCAGACGGATCCCTGCCAGATCCGCGACATAATTCAGAGCATCTTCCAGGCGGACCCGCTCCAGGTCCACAGAAATCCTTTTGGAAAGCGATGCTGGCACTTTCTGGCCCATGATCCCATAACCAAACGCCAGCCGGTGTTCCATATTGACTTCCTGAGCAAAGATGCCCCTGGGGATGATCAAACAAACCCCCAACAGGACGGCAGCCAAAGCAAAGGCTCTTCTAGCCATCTTGAGCCTCCTTTCATTTGTTAATCATCGGCCAACTTCAATTAGCAGCCCTGCAAAATTCCCTTTTTCCTGGCGATTAGCCTAGCGGGTTTCGGGGTAATTTTCAGAGTTTCCCGTAATTTGAGCTTTTGTAGCCACCAGTGCTGTCAAACCACCATCTTGCCAAAGGATAAAAAGAACATCTGCGCCGATCTACCGCCCAAAGTATCATCCACTGCCCCCTCAAACTACAGCGCTCCTGCCGCTCCCTTACTTTTTCTTTCAATTAGAAACACCTTTCCGTCTTCCATTCTGAAATCCAGGTCCATAATCAGCGCAAGCTTCTGAACGATTTTGCTCAGTGGTTCTTTCCGCACGAAAAAAGTAACTTCATAGTCACGGTAGCTTGAATCGGGCAGCACAAAATCAATAAGATACCAACGGGAAAGCTGATTTAGCACTTCCCGAACAGGAGCTCTTTCAAAATAATATTCGCGTCTCATCCAGCTCAGGTAGCGGCGAACATTCGCTTTTTCCGGAGGAGACGGATACGCTTTTTCCAGAACAGACCGGTAACCATCCTTCACAACGACGCTTCTGTCAGGGCGATTTCCCATGAACCGGACCCGCCCTTCAAGAACAGCTACCAGCACCTTTCTGGTTTCCGGCCACGCCCGAACATTAAATTTGGTCCCAAGAACTTTGACTGCTCCCCGGTTCAATCGAACAACGAAAGGACGTTTTTTATCTGACGACACCTCAAAAAAAGCCTCTCCGACAAGTTCAACCTCACGTCGGTCCGATGGGAAGTTTTCGGGATACCGAAGCATAGACCCTGCATCAAGCGTGATTTTTGTGCCGTCCTTTAGAATAATCTGGGTAATCTGTCCCGGTGAAACACGCAGCGTATTCATTTTGGAGGACTCTTGGCCCTCCTGAACCGTCGACTGGTAGGAGCGAAAAAGGAATGATATGCCAAAAAAGATGATAATTATGGCTGCAATACGCATGATGCCGGCCATCCGATCGGTTCGTTTTCTGCGATAAAGTGCAAAAGAACGGAAACCCCGCTTTTCCGCCTCCGGCGAACCATTGTCAATCCCAAGTTTTTCGAACAACTTCCGTTTTTCGCTTTCTACATCCCAATCCGATTCCCGTGGCGTCAAGCATTTCCAGATTTTCTCAATTTGCCTGAAATAGGCCATATTCGCCGGGTCTTCATTCAGCCATTTCCGCAGGAACTCCGCTTCCGCAGGTGAGAGGCGGCCCATCAAATAGTCTACAATGTAATGCAGCATTCTTTCCTTGTTGCTATCCACGATTCCCTCCAATTTCCATTTAGAAGACGATTTTTCCCTCAAAGACGCCTATCGGAAAGTAACAAAAATGTCATCTTTTTGGAAATATTGAAAAAACCCATAAGGAGACAACCATTTACAGATGGTTCCGAACCGCACTTTACGGATGCCACCGTCCCTTATTGCACCCATCGTCGATCAAAATCAATTCTGCACCGGCTCGCCATTTCCATAAAAACAATGGGCAATTTTCCCAAAATGCGACATGCCGGGACAGGACATCACAAAGGCGGGATATGTTACAAAACACAACAAATTGCCGAAAAAAACCCCGGATTTTCTTGCTGGTGGGAGTTCTCTGAAGGTGGTGCGGGCGAGGTGCTGAAAAATCAAAGGATCGTCTGCAAAAAAATGGCCAGCCGTTTCCGGAGATGCTTTAGAGCACGCGATATTTGAGCATGAACAGTCCTGGGAGAGATTTCGAGCGTTTCAGCAATCTCCTGATAAGTCATTTCCCCAAATCGACTCATCAGAAAAATGGTCCTGCATTTCTCAGGCAGTTCATCAATAGCCTGGTAGGCCTCACGCCGCATTTCCTCCTCAACCACCTGATCAAGCGGTGTTCGGACTTCTCCATGTAGATCCAAAATCCGGTTCGCATTCTCCCTTTCAACCCGGCTGTGTCTAATCTCATCAAGTGCCGCGTTCTGCGCTGATCTAAACAGATAAGAGGCCAGCGAAATAGTTGGATTCCACTGCTTGCGGTTCTGCCAGATCCGGATAAATATATTCTGGACAA
>MTOL01000233.1 GCA_002011685.1 Deferribacteres bacterium JdFR-76 | reverse complement strand
AGCAGGCGGTTTTTTACGGGATGGTAAAAGAAATGCAGCCCCACAAAACGCTCCGGGCGGGAAACAGACCGTGCCAGATCTGTTACAGGAAACGTGGAAGTATTGGTGGCAATCACGGCATCCGGCGATAGGATTTCGCTGAGTTGCCGGAAAAGGGCCATCTTTGCGTCCAGATCTTCGAAAATGGCCTCAATGACCAGATCCGATTCTGCCAGATTGGTAAGCCGGGTAGAAAAACGGATCCGCCCCCAGACTTTTGCCACATCCTCATCCCGCAACAGACGCCGCTGGATGCTTTCTGAAAAGATTTCTTCCATTCGCTGACGGCTTTTTTGCAGGGCCGCCTCATCCAGATCCACCACTGTGACCGTAAATCCTTCCATAGCGGCCTTCTGAGCGATGCCGCTTCCCATGGTTCCGGCCCCCACAACACCGATTTTCTTCATGAGTTCCTCCTATTCTGCGCGGATCAACACAGCGGTGCCCTGACCACCTCCGATGCAGGCACTGGCGATGCCATAGGTTTTTCCTTTTTTGCGCAGTTGGCGCGCCAGCGTAAGGACCAGCCGGGTTCCGGTAGCAGCCAGCGGGTGCCCGATGGCAATGGCCCCACCGTTCACATTCACCTTTTCCACAGGCAATTCCAGCTCTTTCAGCACAGCCAGACACTGGGCGCCAAACGCCTCGTTGATTTCAAACAGATCGATCTCATCCAATCTGAGTCCTGCCACCTCCAGCACTCTGCGGATGGCGGGAGCAGGACCAATCCCCATGATGTCGGGCGCCACCCCTACGGTAGCAGAGGCGACGACGGTGCAGAGCGGTTTCTGTTCCAGCATTTCGGCTTCTTTACGGCTCGCCACAACCACAGCAGCCGCCCCATCCACAATGCCCGAAGAATTTCCTGCCGTCTGCACCCCATCCTTTCTGAAGACAGGAGGCAGCGCCGCCAGTTTTTCCAGGGAGGTCTGCCTCGGATGTTCATCTGCTGTAACCTCTTCCACCCCTCTGGGCAGCTGGATCCGCCGCGGCTGCAGGCCCTCCTGTTCTATTTTTCCGCCCCGGACGGGAGCAATTTCTCCGCCGAAAAACCCCTCTTCTGCGGCATGGAAATACCGCTCCTGGCTTTCCAGAGCAAAGCGGTCCACCTCTTCCCGGCTGATGCCGTACCGCTGCGCCAGGTTTTCCGCCGTCTGTCCCATTGTACACCCGCAGGCAGGGTCCAGCAGCGACGCCCACAGGGTATCCACAAACCCTGGATTTCCCAGATCGTGCCCAAGGCGGAGCCCGTAAGCCGCCGTGGGATTCAGGCTCATATTCTCCGTGCCCCCTGCCAGTACAATTCCCGCCTTCCCCAGGACAATCTGTTCGGCGGCATAAATCANCGTCTCAAACCCGCTCCCACAGATGCGCTGAAGCAGTACGGCCGGACGGTCTTGCGGAATCCCGCAGTACAGACCAATATGCCGTGGCAGGTAGTAGGCGTCAGCACTGGACTGGTTCACATTGGCAAAGGCGACCTGATGAACCGAATCCGGCCGGATACCCGCCTCTCCCAGCGCAGCCCGGGCTGCCACAATCCCCAGATCGGTGGGATTTACCCGGGCCAGGGATTTGCAGAAATCACCAAAGGGCGTCCGCTTGCCCGTCAGGATCACCACATCTTCGTACAGAGCCGCAATACCGCCGTCGCCATAAAATCCGGTTCCCCTCATGCGGACCTCCGCAGCAATCGTTCCCGTGTTTTTACCAGAGCAGTGAGGGTCTCATTTACAGGTGTTGCAACCCCCAGCTTGGCCCCGTATTCCACAAACTTACCGTTGATAAAGTCAATTTCCGTGGGCCGGTTGCTCAAAAGGTCGATCAGCATGGAAGGCTTATGATGCCCACCCTTGCTGAGGTACTGCATGGAAAAGTCGAAAAAGCCATCACCGTAGTCAAATCCGGCTTTCTTGGCCACCGTGATGCACTCCCGCAACGCCTCCTCCACCACCCGGCGCGTCTCGCCGCTTTTGAGTACCTCTTCCATCGTCAGATTCAGCAGCGCCGAGATGGGACTCAGAGCAGCGTTCAGGATGGTTTTTTGCCACTCGTACCGCTTGATGTCCTGGGTTGCTTGTGTGTCCAGGCCGGCTTGGGTGAGCATATCGGCCAGTTCAGTCGCCTCCGGGCAATTTGCTTTGCCGCACAGACACCCGAGGTAATTCGGTGCATTAAAAAACGTCATCTTGATCACGCCGGGTTTCACCACATTGCCGGCATAATTGACCACCAGACGCAGGACCCGCTCCCTTGCAACCCTCCGGGCCACCTCCTCTTCGTTGTCAATCCCATTTTGCAAAATAACCACACAGTAGTTACCATCCAGGCAGGAGATGTTCTGCAATACTTCTTCCAGATAAGGGGTTTTCACGGCGATGCCCACAAAATCGAAATGTTTTCCCGCAAGCTGACGGTAATCTTCCGCCACGTGCGGCAACGCCGCCTGGAATCTTCGGGTCCCTTCAATAGACATTCCCGTTTGACGGATGGCGTGAACATGCTCTCTCCAGATGTCGATCCCCCATACTTCAAAGCCGGCGCGGGCAAGATGCGACGCAAAAATTCCCCCGGTGGGACCCAGGCCCACCACCAAAAACGTGCGTTTCGAGGCACTCATTCTATCGGCCTCCTTTCCGGTTAGCAAACACTGCGATCTCCCCCGCCTGGCAGGTTTCTGCCAGGAACAGAAACACTTCTCCCGTTAAGTATATGCACAATAATTCATAGCGTTATGGCTGAGAGGCCGGTATCGGGCGGTCCACCGTCAGAAACCGGCGATCAGATGCGAAAACGGAATTCATACCGGACAGGCCATATGCAGACGGAAAACAGATAGCTGCCAGAAAGCAGGAAAAAAAGCGCCAGAAAAAACTGCTGGCAAATATTGTGTGATGCATCATTTTACTATTGAATTTCTTCACATCGCAAATATAAAGATTGTGATATGTTATGTCAAGCAGAGATTGCGAATATTAAAATTTTTTTATGCGAAAATTTGCCCAATATGGAACCACATGGACCTGTGCAGCCAACAGAGGAACCTTCCGAAAAAAAGCCTTTCCCTTGCTTTGTCTCATGTTGTCGATGCCACTCGCTCAGATTTTCCTGCAGAAATGCGCTTCTGCCGTCCCAATGTCCCCGGTAGCCTTAATTCTGGAAAAAAGCCCGTCCACGAAACTTCAGGGAAAAGTTGCTCTTTTGGCACAATCCGCATATTTTTAAGGAACTCGACCGGCTGTTTTTTGAACCTTCCCGCATCGGGACGGGACTGGCTGTAGATCAAAGGACAGGGAGACACGGATCCATGCGAGTGCGAAAAGCAGGACCGATCAGCGATCATCTGTATCTCATTGGCGATGAAAATATCAGCAACTATTTACTCCTGGGCAACCGCAAAGCCTTTCTCTTTGATGCGGGGCTCACTCTTTCCGGCCCGCTCATCGAATCTCACATCCGCAAATTCGCCGGGCCATCTGTGCAACTGCACGGGATCTGGCTATCCCACTCCCATTACGATCACATCGGCGCCGTTCCATACCTGAAAAAGAAGTTTCCGGGAGCTAAAATTTATGGGCATGGGCGGATCACAAAAGTTCTCAGCAACCCGCGGGCGATCCAGCTCATTCAGCGGCTCAATGCTGAAATCGAACAGCTGTTCGGCTCCCGGTTTCCCCAATCGGAAGAAGCATTTTTTGAGCCGTTTGCGGTGGATGTTCCTCTGGAAGATGGTAGCGTCCACCAGCTTGACGGGGGCATCCAGGTACAGGCGTACTGGACTCCCGGACACACGAGAGACTCCATGGCTTTTTACATTCTCCCCGATCGTGCCCTTTTTGGCGGCGATGGGCTTGGCATCCCGTTCGGAGAAACCATCCAGGTGAATTTCCTTTCCAACTATCGGGAATATCTGGCCTCCCTCCGGCGCTTGCAGGAACTGGATGTGGAAATCCTCTGTTTCCCCCACGGCGGAGCACTGATCGGCCGCGAGGAGGTCAAGCAGCATTTTGCAGCCTCGATCCAGGCTACGCTGGAATTCCGGGAACAGATTGTGGAGGAACTTCAGCGGACGGGCGGTGATGTGGACCAGGCTGCCCGTCAAATTATGGAGAAGGAATATCAACCTCGTCTAACGCCTCAGCCTCCGCAGGCTTTCTACATCAATTTGCGGGCTATGGTGGATGCAGTGCGAAAAGATCTGGAGGAGGAAGTGGACACAGGTCCTTCATAGCACCATGCAGGCTGTTCGGCAGAAGGAAGCGGTCCGAAGCGGCGCCTGTTACCAGCCAAGCCTCCCTTCACAGATGGGCTTCAGCATGGCAAGTAATTGCGGTTGAATAGCGGGATTTCCAGCCACAATGTCGCCGGTCTGGAAAAAACGGTCGCCACCCAGCGGATCAGTAATGATCCCACCGGCCTCCTGAACCAGGAGAATCCCGGCACCGATGTCCCAGGGGTTCAATTTAAATTCCCAAAANCCCTCAAAACGGCCACAGGCAGTATAGGCCAGATCCAGCGCTGCCGAGCCGGCACGCCTTACTGCACTGACCCGCAAGAAAATCTTTCGGAATGTCTCGATGTACACATCCAGAAACTGTTTGGCCGCATGCGGAAACCCCGTGGCCACCATGCTGTGTTCCAGCCGGCTTACCGGCGATACCCGAATGGGCTCCCCGTTCAAAAAAGCGCCGTGTCCCTTCATAGCGGTAAACCACTCCCCGAGAGCCGGCGCATAAACCAGCCCGGCCAGGATCTCTTCCCCCTTTTTCAAACCGATGGACACACTGAACACCGGAAAATGGTGAATGTAATTTTTGGTACCGTCCAGCGGATCAATCAGCCACTGGTATTCCGAAGAACGGTCTTCCCGGCCCGATTCCTCTGCATGAACGGAATGGGCAGGAAAATAGCGGGAAAGGATCTCCAAAATGGCGGCCTCGGCTTTCCGGTCCACCACAGTAACAAAATCAAAAGCCGATTTTTCTTCCACATCCTGCGGCTGAACTTTGCCGTAGTTTTCCATCAAGATCTTACCGGCTTCCCTGGCCGCCTCCCTGGAGCGCTGCAAAATTTCCTGAAGGTCCGCCAGAGAAAGATCACTGCCCATTCGAATCCTCCTCCGCAACCGACGGCAGAAGCTGCAATCCCAGCTCCTCAAGCTGTTCCGGTTCCACTTCGGAAGGTGCGCCATCCATCAGGGACATCGCGCTGGTCGTCTTCGGAAACGGAATCACATCTCGGATGGTTTTCCGTCCTGCCAGGATCATCGCCAGGCGGTCAAACCCAAATGCAATCCCCCCATGGGGTGGTGCCCCATATTCAAAGGCCTCCATCAGAAAGCCGAATTT
>MTOL01000155.1 GCA_002011685.1 Deferribacteres bacterium JdFR-76 | reverse complement strand
CCAACGCGATCCTTATCCCCCGATTTCATCGCTTCTTTGAGGTCCAGCGTCAGTTTTTCAGCCAGAGACATAAAAGCTCCGAACGTTTACTTCTCCATAGCCATGAGCTTCTTCTGCCTGCGAATAGCTGCGTTCAGCTTCCTCTTGCGCCGTTCACTGGGCTTCTCGAAATGCTGGTGTTTTTTGATATCGGACATCAGTCCCGCCTTTTCGCAGGCCTTTTTGAACCGCTTGAACGCCTTTTCAAAACTCTCTCCATCCCGCACGATAACTGCTGGCATCTACTGCTTCACCTCCTTTCGTTTAATTCTTTGTTTTCCATAAAATAATCGTTTTTCAAAGATAATTCAAGGAGAATTTAAAATTTCATTTTTGATGAAAAATTGCTACAATTTAGGCCATATTCGCTTTTGTGCCGTTTTTAAAACCTCATGAGGCCGCGCAAATCCTGCCTTAAAACTTTTTTCTGCGCTTACTGCCGAAGGAAACGGAAGCAATAAATTTTTTCCCACGAGATTCCGTCTTTTTGAGCCTGTTTCAACAAAACCACACCGCAGGTCTCACCCCTCGGACCTTCCAGAAAGAAATTTACTGGATTTCCGGTTTTCCCCGGTGTACCTTGTAGCGCACTGAATGAGAAAATCAGACCGGGATGCCTTCCGGTCGCAACCATAGAAAGGAGCCTCTCATGAAGCGCTCCGAATCGTTCGCCAACTCTTCCTTTCCACAAAGCCTCTCCTCTTTACGGGCACAGATTGGGACACCGCCGCTGCCCCCCGCGGCCGGCCACCCAAGATCCACCGTCCTTTTGCCGGAACATGCGTCCGGGTTAGCTTCCGGCGCCATCTCTTCCGCCGAATCCAACGCCAGCGAAAAGATCTTCAGATGAAAAGCCGCAGCCCCGCGTCAGAAAAGAGACAACTGTGCCATTCCGGAGCCGCGGACGGTCCGTTTATTCCCGGCCAGGCCAAAATGTACCATGGCATCCTGGCCAACATGGATGACGGCGTCATCACCTGCAATGCCGAGGGACACATCACCTTCATTAACCGTGCGGCTCGCCGTTTGCTGGGTCTGCTCCCCGATTTCTGGTTACATCATTCGGGCTGGCACGCCACCTGGGCAAAACGGCTGCACACACCCACAAAAGGATTGCAGCGCAGCCCGCTGTTCCGGGCCTGTCAGGGCGAAACCGTCCAGGAAACTGTGCTATTTCACAACCTGGCGTCCCGCGAACCCCGCTGGCTGAGAGTCTCCGCCCGTCCGCTTTTCCGAAAAAACGGCCAGCCAGAGGGCGGAATGCTTGTTCTCCGCGACTGCACCGAACAAAAGACTGTACTGGAAAACCTCTCCCGCTTTGTGATGGCCGTGGAAGCTACCGAAGACAGCGTCCTGATTACCGATCCCGACGGCCGCATCCAGTACGTAAATCCAGCCTTTAGACAGATGACCGGTTATTCCCGCGAGGAAGCTCTGGGCAACACCCCGGCCCTCCTGAAATCCGGATACCACAGCAGGAAATTTTACCAGAACCTCTGGCGCAAAATTTCCAGCGGCCGTTCTTTTAAGGGCAAAATCCTGAACCGGAAAAAGAACGGAGAACTTTTCTGGTGCGCTCAAACCATCACCCCCATCAAAGATGAAAAGGGTGCCATCCTGCATTACGTGTCCGTGCTGAAAGACATCACGGAACTGCTGCAAAAACAGGAACAGGATCTTCAGCTGAAAATCGCCCGCGAAATCCAGCACCGTTTCCTCTCCAAATGCATGCGGCTGTACGACTACGAAATCGCTGGTATCACTTACCCCGCTTCAGAAATCGGTGGCGATTTTTTTGAAATCATCCATTCCGGCCCGGACGAGCTTATTCTGGCGGTGGCCGACGTAACGGGACACGGCGTGAGCGCTGCCCTGGTTATGGCCGAAACCCGCGCCTACCTGAAAGCGTTTTTGCAAATCGATTCCGATCCCGCCAGTTTGCTCGCCCGGGTGAACCACGCACTGTGCGCGGAATGCGAAGCCCGCCTGTATGTAACCATGCTGCTCTGCCGCATCGACCTGCGCCATCACACCTTCGTTTACGCCAACGCCGGCCACATTTCAGGAATGCTGCTGGACAAAAATGGCCAGGTTCTTACCGTTCTGGAAAGCATGGACATTCCGCTCGGATTTGTCCCCGGACGTGTCTTTCAAAACAGTCCCGAGATGGATCTCCCTCCCGGACACAGCATGCTGCTGCTCACCGATGGTATCACAGAAACTGGAATTCTCGAGGACCGGGAAATCAGCCTGGCCACCATCGCACAGTGGATCCACAGGGACCGGCGGCAGACAGGGTACGGCATCCTTGAAGGAATCTACCACCATACTCGCAATGCCAGTCAGGAAAACACCCCCGGCGATGATATTACTGCTCTGCTTTGTCGTCGGTCCAGCGGCTCATCTCCACGCCCTCTGCAGCGGGCATCCGCAGACGGCCCCCTGCAGTACCGGATAACCACGCGGTAACTTTCCGGGCCGGCCCTATCGGCGACCGGCTAAGCATTTGAAAACTTTCCATTTTTTTTGTATCATAAAAAGAAAGAAATGGCGGAACCAAAAAAAGAGGCGAACGATGGAAGCGACTCCCCATCAGATCAGCGTAGAACTGGGCGAAAAAGAAGCTGAAGGAATTTATTCGAATTTTGCCCTTATCAGCCACTCGCCGGCGGAATTTGTCATTGACTTCACCCGCATGCTCCCGGGCATCCCAAAGGCCAAAGTCTTCGCCCGTATTATTATGACACCTCAGCACGCCAAATCTTTTCTGAAAGCGCTACAGGACAATATTCAGAAGTACGAAAAACAGTTCGGCGAAATCAAGCTTTACGGCGACGAACGCCCACGGCAGTTTGGTTTTCAGCCACCCGCGGGCGAAACCGCTCCGGAACAGCCAGACCGGTAAATGCGGATCTTCTCCCGGATTGCCGATCTGGCACAGGAGTTACCCCCAGCTGGACATTTGCTGAAAACCGTTGTGCCAACCCAAACCCGATCCTGACAACCGAGGAGCTCATGCGGAAAAACATTCTGGTACAGCCGGGCCAACTTAGCCGAATTTTCCTTCTCGTGGCTCTCATGGGCCCCATCTCCCAACTGGCAGCACAGGACTTCCGGATCGGTTTGTACATGGGTCAGTGGCAGCCCAATACCCTTCAGACCGAACCGACCTCTTCCGTTTTTGCCGGAACGGCCGACAGTTCTCCCTATTTGGCCCTGCACTGGGACTTCCCTTTCTACCAGAGCGTTTCAATCCACGCTTCCTTTGGACGCTGGGCACATGTGTTCCGGCAAAAACCCCATCGCGGAAATACCCTCCTCAAGGACGCCACCCTCATCATCATCCCTCTGGAGTTTGGCGTTGAGCATGACCTGATCGAAGATTTTCCCCTCTCTCCTTATGTGCTGTACGGCGGCGGAATTCTGCTGGCAGACAAAGTTCCCGGAGACCGCGTTACATCTTTCCGCCTCGTAGAAAAACCTTCCGTAGGGTTTGATCTGTTTCTGATTACCGGATTTCAGTTTACCGTGGCCGGCCCCGTTGGTCTGGACGTTAACTTCGGCTATATCATCGCGGCCCTGCCCGAAAATCTGGGTGTGGGCAAAGACTACTCCGGAATCCGGGCGCTACTGGGGTTGTACATCAATTACTGAATGGCAGAAGACTCCCGCAAAACATTCTGGCAAACCATCTGCCATTCTGACACAGTTCCGCTAAAAGGCCGCATCTCCCCGTAAAAAGTGTAACCTATTGATATTCAGGCAGTTCCAAAGAATTGCCATCCTGGCACAGCTCTTGCTCTATGTACAGGCGGTTGCCAGAAAAAAAACGTAAAACCATAAAAGGAGGTGACGAGCCATGATGCCGATGAGGTGGGATCCCTGGCGTGACTTCATGAGCATGAAGCGTCAGATTGACCGGATGTTCGATGACTTTCTGCGCCGCAGCGAAGCCCGCGAAACGGAAGAGGCTGACTGGTGCCCAATTGCCGATGTGTACGAAACCGACAATGAGTTCCGCATTGTGATGGAAGTTCCGGGCATGAAAAAGGAGGATTTTAAAATCTCCGTTCACGATGGCGTCCTGACCATTCGTGGTGAGCGCAAACGGGAAACCAAATCCACCGAGAATTTTCTGATCTCGGAGCGGATTTATGGCAAATTCCAGCGGTCTTTTACGCTGCCCAATAATGTGGACACGGAAAAAATCTCCGCCAGTTACCGGGATGGTGTTCTGACCCTCACTCTCCCCAAAAAGGAAGAGTCGAAACCCAAAGAAATCCCCATCAGTGTGGGATAATCCGAAGCGGAAGGGATGCCCCACCGGGCATCCCTTTTTAGTTTTGTCCCGCTTTCCAAGCCACTCCAGAAGGCAGCCTTTTCCAAGATCCGTGCATGCTGGCAGACGGGAACGAAGAGCTTTTGATTTGCATGATAACGGCCTCCCATTTCCGGATCGCTGGAAAAATATCTTTCCTGTTTCGGCCGTCGCGATCATAAAGAGGAACGCCGATTCGCCCACGATCCACCAGCAAAAACCGTTAGGAGGTTTTCTCCGGTAAAATGTGCGCTTTTCCGGATCAGCGGCAGAGGACAAGCCGGGGCTGGCAAAAAAATTCTTTCGGCATTAAATTAGAAAGTAAAGCGAAACACGGATGAGCGGAAACCTCTGCGCCGAGAAAGCGGTTGAAAAAAACCGGGCGGAGGTGAGTTGCGGTGAAAGATTATTACGCGATTCTGGGTGTTCCCCGGGAAGCAACCGAACAGGAGATCAAAAATGCCTACCGGAAGCTTGTGGTACAGTTCCACCCGGACAAAGATCCGGAGGCGGACAGGGAGCGGTTTCTCGAAATTCAGGAGGCGTACGAGACCCTTCGCGACGCCCGGAAGCGCAAAGCATACAACCGGAAGCTGGAACGCTACGAACAGCAGCAAAAGCAGCGGGATCTGGCACTGGAGCTGGAGCCCGTTTCCCCCTTCCACCGCGAGGGCTTCCACGTGCGGGTCTCCCCGCTCTTTGCGGAACTGGAGCCAGAAGGAACCCGGGAGCTGCACGCGGATGTCATCCTGACCCGGGAAGAAGCCGAATCCAGAGGAATCCTTCCCCTGGACGTCCCGTTCCCCAGCCGGTGTCCGCGATGCATGGGAACGGGCGGATCCTTCTTCTTCCCCTGTGAAGAGTGTGACGGTAGCGGCATGATCCAGATCACCCGGCAAATCAGCGTACGGATTCCCGATCAGGTTCGCAGCGGTTCCGTTTACAGTGTCCATCTGGACCGGGCAGGTTTCCCCGGCGTCCGGCTCTATTTGTACTTCCATATCCGCTGAACCTCATCGTACCCGGAACCACCAACTACACAGCCCCCCTTTGAAAACGC
>MTOL01000303.1 GCA_002011685.1 Deferribacteres bacterium JdFR-76 | reverse complement strand
AAGGGGATAGCGTTTTCCGGGTTCGTAATTGTGCGGGTAGTAGAGGATGCCATCCACTTTATCTCCGCGGGCACCCTTCCAGGAGATCACCTCGCTTTTTGCGATGTATTTCTTGTCCATCCATTTATTCAGCCGGATAATCTCACGTTTTCCTGTAAGCTGGAAGTTGTTCAGGGTCGCCACGTAGATCCGCGGTGGGGTGCTGGCCGTGGTGTACGTATAGATCACCGTCTTTCCATCCCGTCCTACCGCATTGATGAAAATGTTTTTCTCTTTCTCATCCTTCAACCACTGGCGCTTCCAGTTTTTTCCGTCTTTGAAATAGAAGGCCAGTTTGTTCCAGGGACCGTTGGCTAGCGAAGCCAGGAGCCCATTCTTGGTAATGTAATAACCGAAAAAGCCAAGTTCCCATTTCCAATTGAGAGGAACCTTCTCGTATTTTCGAGACGCGAGGTCAAAGTAGTAAAGGGTGGGAACGCTAACGTAGTCGTCTTCGGGGTTGCTGGCCAGTGGCTGAGTGCAAAAGAACCCTTTGCCGTCCAGGGTCCAGACAAAACGGGATGGCTTCATGTATTTTTCGGTGAAGATCTCTTCCCGGGTTTTTTCCTTCAGGTCGTAGAGGTACTGCCGCGGCGGGATGCGGTGGTCGTACCCGTAGTGGACGCTCTGTGCTTCGCTGGTTACCACCCACCTCCCATCTGGAGAGACGGCGAATTCCTGAATGCGCCCGGTGTTCATGGTCAATCGTTTCACTTTCTTTTCCCTGATGCAGATCTGAAAGAGACGGACCGGGTAAAAATGTTCCTGATCGCCCACAACGATGGCGTCATCTTTTTTGCGTTTAAGCTCCTGCTCATAAAAATAGGTATTCTCCCGGGCGGTGAAGATGATGTGTTTGGCATCACGCCAGGCGAAGGACCTTACACCCTTCTCCACCGAGGTGAGCTTCCACGGTTCACCGCCACGCGGATTGATCAGCCAGATCTGGGTGGTCCGTTCTTTTCCCTCGCCGCGGGCCGAAAGAAAGGCAATCCACTTGCCGTCCGGCGACCATTTGGGGGACCGGTCGCTATACTTGCCGCGGGTCAGCTGGATTTCTGTGCTGTCCACCAGGGAGGTCAGGTATAGATCGCTGACGCGGCGATTGGCGTCCTTGTCGGGACGCGTTTTTACCCAAACCACCCACTTACCGTCTGGAGAAATGTCAAAGCTTCCGGCGCTCTCCTGCTTCAGCACATCTTCCACCGTCCACTTTTTGGGATCCTCCTCTTTTGCCGCAGAGATCCCAGAGAGGAAAGAAAAGATCAGAACGGTAGCCACAACGTAACGAAAACGCTTCATAACACCTCCTTTCCTTTGGTTTAATTGGGAAGGATTACTCCGGAGAAAGTGCACCTGGTTTGGTTGCAATAACAATCCGCCGGATGCCGATCTTTTTGGCAATGTCCATGACCCGCACGACCANACCGTGNGGAACGTTCTGGTCTGCCCGCAGAACGAGCGGCACGTCCGGCTTTTTGCCCAGGGTTTCGTGGAGTTGTTGTTCCAGTCGGTCGATGGTAACGGGCCTGTCGTTTACAAAAATCCGTTCGTCCGGGTCGATGAAAATTACCAGCTTTTCGATCCGTTCCACGGTGGCCGTTTTGGCTTCCGGAAGCTCCAGCTTCATGCCGGGCTGTTCCAGAAATGTGGAAGTGACCATGAAAAAAATCAAAAGGATGAACATGACATCAATGAGCGAAGTAATGTTGATCTGAACCCGCCGGGAGCTTTTGGCTTTCAGCTGCATAAGTTGCCTATCCTGTCCCTCTCAGGAATCCGATCGGATGATCTCTTGCCGCGTGGCTGCCGGAGAGGTCTCCAGCTTCCGGAGTTTTTGCAGAAACGTTACGATCGATTTTTCCATATCGAGAATCAGATTTTCGGCTTTATGGGTGTAGTAATTGTAGGCAATAAGTGCTGGAATTCCAATAGAGAGCCCGACGACGGTGGTTATCAGGGCCTCGCTGATGCCGCCGGAGAGCGCGCTGGCCTGGCCCACGCCGATTTTGGAGATGACATTGAACACCTTGATCATGCCAATCACCGTTCCCAGAAGACCCATCAGCGGGGCAGCACTTGCAACGGTTTCCAGCGCTCCCAGTCCGCGTTCCAGTTCCCTCACCTCCTGCCTTCCTTCGTCTTCCAGCAGTTCTTTGAGTTCTTCCCGTGGCAGGTCCAGGTTTTCCAGGGCCGTTTGAATGAGGCGGGAGAAAGGTGTGCGGGTTTCCTGACAAAGGCGGCGGAGAGCCCGGATGTCTTCTTCTTCCTGAATGGTTTCAATCATTCGGAGCAGGGTAGGGTCCACGACTTTTTTTCTCCGCAGCTGAAAGGCTCGTTCCAGAATGATGGCCAGGGCCAGGATTGAGCTGAGCAACAGGGGGATCATCATGATTCCGCCCTTGCTGAGGAAAACGTAGGTCTGTTGCAGAACGTTCAATCCAACCTCCTACCTGTAGATTTTGTAAACGAAGGTCGCCGTCACTTCCAGATATTCTTCTGGGAAATCGGCAGGAAGCGGGCGGAACGGAGCAGAGATTTCCACAGCGTTCCGGCTTGTGATCATCAGCGATTGGTGCCCTTCATAGCGCAGGATTTGCAAAGCTTCCAGTTTCCCTTTTTTGGAAATGATAAAACGCAAAACGGTCCGGCCTTCGATAATTCCCATCCGCGTGAAAGCCGGGGGCGGATAGATATGCTGCTGAATTCGCTTTTTCAAATATAGCAAATAGGGCGCAAAATTCCAGTCATATGTGTTGAGAGCAAACCCACCCAGCTGATCTACACTGAACTTGCGGCTATCCATTTTGGGCTGGGGCCGGATAGCCTCCGGGCGGGAAGGCGGTGTGGGCTTTTTGCCCAATAGAACATCGCGGCTGAAAGAACCCGGCGGCGGAAAATAGGCGATGTCCGTAGATGTCTGCGCCTCAGATTCGCTATGGGCTTCTTCTGTGGGGGGGGCCGGTTCGGGCTGTTCTGCCGATACTGTGGGCGGCGATGGTGCGGCTGGAACTTGAGGAAAAACCCGTTCAGTTATATCTCCTTCGGAATAAGGTGTGTCTCCGGGCTGGTCGGACCTTTGGGGGTTAGCTGCCCGGGTGGCTTTGTCTGAAACCAGGTTGGTGGGGCGGTCTGGCTCGGCCTCTGGCGCATTTTCGGGGGATTCTACCACCTCAAAAACCAGCGGTTCTTCCGGTTTTTGGGGTTTCTCTTCTGGAATGAAGAAGAAAAAGCGTCCCTGAACGCCGTAAAAAAACGCAAAAAGAAGATGCAGGAATATGGAGAGCAGAAGAAACCAGCGGAATCTCTTCGGCCAGGAAGATGTCGGCTTTGTGGCTGTTTGCATTCTTTGTCTTCTTATGTTTCCCGCATCTTTTATGAGTTCAATGGGATCACAGCCAGATCGGTTCCCAGAATGATTTCGCCTGGGAAGAATTTTTTGGCCGTTTTCATCGGATCTTCGCTCTGAAAAAGCGGGTAAAAATGCGTCAGAATCAAACATTTGCACCTGGAGGCCGCTGCAATTTTTCCCGCTTCTTCCGGTGTTAAATGAGAATTCATCGGCATGCTGGAGGGGTACGAGCATTCCAGTAGCAGGAAGTCCGTATCCTCCGCCAGTCCAATTAGTTCTTTACTGAATCCGGTATCGCCGGAATAGCAGACAGACACGCCATCCGGGAGTGTGATGCGCATGGAAATGGCCCGGCGGGAGTGCCGGGCGCGGATTGTACGAATCTGTACGGGGCCCACCGAAGCCGTTTCCTCTTCGACTTCCAGCAGAGTGAGCGGGTAGCCCGGGTAACTTACCCAGCAGCCATATACGTCCGCAAAACGCCGCAGAACACTGATCAGTCCAGGTGGGCCCAGAATTTCAAGCGGTTCATGACGTCTGTACTGGGGGGTATGTTTCAGTGCGAACAGCAGCGGAACCAAGTCAGAGATATGATCCGGGTGAAAATGGCTGATGGCGATAGCGGCGATATCCCGGTAATCCACGCCGGCTTCGGTTAGACGGCGGAGGGTACCGGTCCCGATATCCAACAGCAGATGAAAATCCTGGTACCGGAGTACATACGCGGAAGAGCTCCGGTCTTTCACCGGGATGCAGGTTCCGGTGCCCAGCAGGATGAGTTCTGCGCCCGGTGCGGTTTTCACAGCCGCGTCTCCTCGTAAACCCATTTCAGGTAATCGGGGTTTCCATCCACAATTGGTGCGGCAATGATTTCCGGAACACTGTAGCTGTGAATTTTCTTTACCTTTTCAATGAGGGCGGAAAGGCGGTCCGGCATGGTTTTGATGATGAGCAAAAATTCGCCTTCTTCTTCGATGTTTCCCTGCCACCGGTAAATGGAGTAGAGGTGAGGCACGATGTTTACGCAGGCCGCCAGGCGGTTTTCCACCAGGGTCCGGCCGATGCGCTCTCCCTCCTTCTGAGAGGGAACCGTCACAAACACGACAACCGGTTTTTCCACCGTGTGTTCCTCCTTATTCAGTAGGTCCGCTTCTATTTTTTCCGGGAGATCCGATGGGGCGAAAGTCCTTTTCGGGGCAAATGGATCAGCCCTTCATCCGGATCGCCGATTCCTTCCGTAAACCCCTGCACATACAGTACAGCCGTCAAGCATGCCAGCACCGCATCCAGCTCATCGTGAGAGAGCAACCTGTCGCCGGGGTGGGGCAGCGAGCCCACCCATGTACGGAGGGACATCTGAAGTTGTTGCCGCGCATACCGGGAAGTTTTGGGTCCGGTTAGGTGACCGAACAGCCGTTTTTTGGTACCGGTAGGGTAAACTTCCACCACTTCGATGCCGTTTTGTTCCATTTTTTCTCTCAGGAGCAGCCCTCTCCGAATCCACTGTTTGGCAAAAGAGTTTCTGGTAATGATATAGGCACGAATTCCTTCGCGGAGCAACTTTTTTTCCGCCTGCCGGCCTGCAAACGGGTTTTGGGGGGTGCAGGAGCACCGGGGCGGATCATCCATACAGCAGAGGTTTAGTCCGCGGGGTAACGTACAGGGGGCATCCAGTCCCACAAGATGGCAATGATCCAGCCAGCGGAGGATCTCATCATCGGTTGCCAGGGTACGGATGTCCTGCAGCTGGAAGGAATCGTCCATTTTTGCGCAGGCAGTAGGTCGGCGCGCCGAAGCGGTCAAGTCAATTCCGGCCAGGATCATCGCAGTATTGGCGGAGTTTTTTCCAGCAGTTCTCGGAAACAGACCACTTTGGCAAAGAGGAGGATGGCATCACCCAGGAGGTTGGAGCGCTTGTAATGCAACTTTTCACCGGTGCGGACAGGCCTGCCCAGCGCCTGCAGGCTGCGAAGGAATTTCCGGAACGTTATGCGGTCACCGGCAGCGTGGGCTGCTGCCATGGCAAAGCCGCTACCCCCACCGTCTGGCC
>MTOL01000304.1 GCA_002011685.1 Deferribacteres bacterium JdFR-76 | reverse complement strand
AAGCCACTGTTTGCCGGCGACAAATATGCTGGTCTAAGCCAGATAGCGCTGTGGGCCATCGGCGGGCTGCTCAAACATGCGCCGGCGATCCTGGCGTTTGCTGCTCCCACCACCAATTCTTACCGGCGCCTGGTCCCCGGCTTCGAAGCACCGGTGAATCTGGCCTATTCGGCTCGCAACCGTTCCGCCGCCATCCGCATTCCGATGTACCATAGCAAACCGGCTGCCAAACGGCTTGAATTCCGATGTCCGGATCCCAGCAGCAACGGGTATCTGGCGTTCACGGCCATGCTCATGGCTATGCTGGATGGAATCGAGAATCAAATTTTTCCGGGCGAGCCCCTCGACCGCGATATCTATGAAATGAGCGAAAAAGAGCTCGCCGATATCCCAAAAGTTCCAGGGTCCCTGGCGGATGCCTTGGATGCCCTGGAGAACGATCACGAATTTTTGACGAAAGGAAACGTTTTTACCGAGGACCTCATCGAAACATGGATTGAGTACAAGCGGACGAAAGAGCTGAAAGAACTGGCACTGCGGCCTCATCCNTACGAGTTTTANCTTTATTACGACAACTGACACCTCTATCTCGCCCTTCGCCATCGGGCTGGTCGGCTTATTTCCCGACGGAAAAGCCGGCCAGCCCTTTTTGTATTTTATTTCCGGTGATTTTTCTCCGGCGAAGGCCTTTCTGACCTGACACTCAGAAATGCGCTCAAAATTTTCATCTTTTCAGTTTTCCGGAAAATTCGTTCTTCTTGATTTTTTTGCCGGAAATATTACATTGAGAACCGAAAATTTTTGCAATTTCGTAACATTTTGATTGTTTGAACCATTCTCTCTCCGGTTTCGGGGGAGGCAAAACGGCCTTAAAGTGGAAGTATGTCTGGGGTTTCCGGTGTGGGAAATCTGGACCCGTGGTTGCTTTATTTCCGGANCGGTTCCGAAGGGAGAATGCTGGAACAATGATTTCTGGGGGGGGGCATTATCCTGGGATGGAAAGGAGGTGAGATTGGGGAAGGGGTTGCTGGATGGAGGATGAAAGTGTTTGAGGCTGTGGTGAAACCAAAGGAAGGAGGAGAGGATGTGGCGTAGAATTTCGTGGCTATTGATTCTTTTGTTGTTCCTGCCATCCCTGCTCTGGGCGCAGAACGGAAGGATTGTTGGTACTGTGGTGGATGCCAAAACCGGAGATCCGCTGGCGGGCACCAACATTTTTCTGGAGGGGACCATGTATGGTGCTGCAGCGGACCGGGATGGCCGGTTTGAGATCATTAATGTTCCACCTGGGAATTATACCATTAAGGCCCGGTTCATCGGATATGATGAAGGAGTGAAAAGGATAACGGTGGCCGCAGGTCAGGTTGTGGAAGTGAACTTCGAACTGAGCATGAAGGTGATTTCCGGTGCGTCGATTACCATTCTGGCGGACCGAGCGACCCGCGAAACGCCGGTGGCCTATACCAACGTGAGCAAGGGCGAAATGGAAGCACGGCTGGGTTCCCGTGATATCCCTCTCGTACTGAATGTGACACCCAGCGTGTACGCTACCCAGCAGGGTGGCGGGGCAGGCGATGCCCGGATCAACGTCCGCGGGTTCAATCAGCGGAATGTGGCCATCATGATCAACGGTGTGCCGGTAAACGACATGGAAAACGGCTGGCTCTATTGGTCCAACTGGGATGGCGTAGCTGACGCAACTTCATCCATTCAGGTTCAGAGAGGGCTGAGCGCCGTTAACCTGGCAACCCCTTCGATCGGTGGAACCATTAATATCATCACAACGCCAACCGCCCTGGAGCGGGGCGTCAAGCTGAAGCAGGAATTTGGTTCCGGTAATTTTCTTAAAACAACCGTCATTGCAAATACCGGGCTGATCAATGGCAAGTATGCTTTTAGCGCAGCGCTTGTCCGCAAAACCGCCGACGGAATTATCGACAAGACCTGGACGGATGCCTGGGCCTACTACTTTTCCGCGAGCTGGCAGGTAAATCCGGACAACCGTCTGGAGCTGTATGCTATTGGAGCTCCCCAGCGGCACGGGCAGAATCTTTACAAGCAGAACATTGCCGTATACAGCCAGGATTTTGCCCGGAAGTTAAAGGATTATGACCCTGCGGCTTTCGAAAAGTACCATGAAGCCGGCCGAACCTTTAATCAGAACTGGGCCCCCGTCAGTCCCTCGTATACCGGTAAACAGTTCTGGAACGGAAAAGCCCGGGAGCGGTACAGCAAGAATTTCATTAACGAGCGCGAAAATTTTTACCACAAACCGCTGGTGAACTTGAACTGGTATTCCAAAATCAACGATCAGCTCAATCTATTTACCACCGTGTATTATTCCGGCGGCGAAGGTGGGGGGACCGGAACGTACGGCAAGCTGATCCGCAAGCCCTGGGTAGCAGGCCAAAAGTGGTACAAGAGTGCTCCCTGGCAATGGGATTGGGATGCCACCATCGAACGCAATCGAAACAGCGACCAGGGAGCAACCGGTGTGCTGCGCAATAGCCGCAACAATCAGTGGACTATCGGCGCCCTGGCCAAAGCAACTTACAAAGTAAACGAAAACCTGACCACCAATTTTGGTGTGGATTGGCGCAAGGCCGAAATCGAACATTTTCGCGAAATTCGTGACCTTCTGGGAGGAGAGTATTACTACGCCGACCATTCTGACTTCTGGACTCCGTATGATAGAAAGCGCAAGCTGGGCGACAAAATCGATTATTATTTTACCAACACGGTTGACTGGTTCGGCTTTTATGGCCAGGGCGAGTATAAACGGGGACCGCTGTCTGCCTATTACATGGCCGGCTATTCCATGATCAAGTATTCCCATACCAATCACTTCCGGATGGACGAAAAAGGCAATGAGCTGTTTGTTGCCACAGACTGGATCGGTGGATGGCAGACCAAAGGCGGTTCCGCATACTGGTTGAGCGAGAACCTGCAGATCTTCGGAAACATCGGCTACATTTCCCGTGTTCCGATTTTTGACGATGTGATCAACGACCGTACGGCCACACGCGCGGAGAATCCTAAGAACGAAACCTTCTTTTCTGCCGAGGGTGGCGTGAATTTCTTCGGTTTGAATGGCAAACTGGCTCTGCGTGGCAATTTCTATTACACCCTCTGGAAGAACAAATCCGTTACCCGCGGGATTGTCAACCCTGACGGCTCTGAGGGAATCATTTTTATCCAGGGGATCGACGCGCTGCATACCGGAATCGAACTGGAGGCGGCTTACAAACCGGTTCCCATCCTGCGCCTGGATGCTACCGTGGCCATTGGCAACTGGAAATATGTGGACGATGTGAGCGGTGTTTTCAAGGATTATACCCATGGTGGCGCACAGGATGTTCAGTACAACTTCTACATAAAGAATTTGAAGGTTGGAGACGCGCCTCAAACCCAGCTGGCCTTGGTAGGTACGCTCATGCCTCTGCATGGATTGCAGGCACAGCTGGTCTTCCGGTATTATGGCCGCCACTATGCCAACTGGGAACCGGAAAGCCGCACCGATCCCAAAGACCGGAAGCAGAGCTGGCGCGCTCCGGACTATCAGGTGATGGATGCCCATCTGGTGTATGATTTACCATTCCGCCTGGGCAATTTCCGGTTCCAGGTGTTTGCNCATGTTTTTAATTTGCTGGATGAATTTTACATTCAGGATGCGACGGATAATAGCCGCTACAATGCATGGGACAAAGATCATGATGCCGACGATGCTGAAGTCTTTATTGGGTTGCCCAGGTATTTCAACGCAGGCTTCAGCATTATGTTTTAAAGTAGCCAGATGATGCAGCCAATAAAGGCAGCTCCGGTATATAATCGGGGCTGCCTTTTTTATCTCACCAAGAAACAGCGCGCAGTCAAAAATTGCTGATGTCTTTTTGCAGAGAGGTGGGGGAGGGCCTCAACAAATTGCAGGAATTCCGGTTTTCTTTTTGAGGAATCTTTGTTACCTTTTCTGGCGGAAAGATCAAAAGTTCAGCCAAAGTCGAGGTGCATAATGACCAGATTGTGGAAGGTGTTCATCTGGATGGGCTGGTTTATTTTGCTGGTTCCCGCTCTTTGGGCCCAGCAGATCCAGCAAGGGCCCTACCATCCGGTACGTGAGCGGCAAATCGATATGAAACACCTAATTGCTCGCCTGCACATTGACCCGAGGGCGGGACAGATTGAAGGAGAGGCCGAGTTGACCTTTCACCCTTTGCGTCGCCTCAACCGTGTTGAACTGGATGCGGTAGGGCTGCAGATCAGGGCGGTGGAGTGGGATTCGGGCAAGGGCTGGCAGCCGGTTCGGTTTGAAGTGCAGCCCCGAAAACTGGTTTTGCATTTTCCCCGTTTTGTTCCCCAAAAGGCATCCCGTA
Organism: Deferribacteres bacterium JdFR-76; assembly: GCA_002011685.1. GTDB lineage: Bacteria > Zhuqueibacterota > JdFR-76 > JdFR-76 > JdFR-76 > JdFR-76. The sequence continues at coordinate 1,076 of MTOL01000304.1, read as the reverse complement.
TTCGCATCCGCTATCACTGCAAGCCACAGATTGGTGCCTATTTCCAGCCGGACTACCTGGACACATCCCGATGGTTTGCTTTTTCTTATGGAGAAGGCGGCTTGCATTCCGGCTGGATTCCAGTTTACAGCGATGTGAATGACAAATTCACCTCCGAAATGATCCTCACCGTCCCGCCAGGGAATAAGGCCATTTCAAACGGCAGGCTGATTCGGCGCAAGGAACTTCCGGATGGGCAGATTACTTTCCACTGGAAAGAATCCCAGCCCCATTCCACATATCTTCTGGCTTTTTATGTGGGACCGTTCGAGAAGGTTGCGCTTAAGTCAGCATTTGGAAAAATTCCTTTGTCTTTGTGGATTCCAGAAGGTCACCCCCGCGGGGATCTTAACGCGTTCCAGGAAACGGCAAAAATGATTCAATTCTTTTCCGCCCGATTTGGCTATGTTTATCCCTGGGAAAAATACGATCAGATTCTGGTGCCGGACTATGCCATTGGGGGCATGGAGCACACCACGGTTACCGGGCTCCGTCCCTCCCTTTTGCGGGATTCCCGCGCTCCAGAGGATGCCAGCCCGGAATTCAATCATTATTTCAGCATCTGGAATATGGAAGGACTGATTGCCCATGAGCTTGCTCATCACTGGTATGGGGACAATCTGACCTGTTTGAGCCTGGCCAGTATCTGGCTGAACGAAAGTTTTGCCACGTATGCCCAGATGCTGTGGACAGAGTGGAAGGAAGGACGGGCGGCGTTTGCGCTGTACCGCCTCCGGGCCCTGGATACGTATCTGCAGCAAGTGAAAGAAGAGGGATGGATCCGCCCGCTAGAATACCCTTATTACAGTTATCCCGACCAGATGTACAACCTGGCTATGACCTACTACAAAGGCGCACTGATCCTTCATATGCTGCGGTTCGTGCTGGGAGACGATGCCTTTTTCCGGGTCCTGTCCGATTTCCTCAGCCGGCACGAATTCGGGAATGTGGATAGCCACGATCTATTCCGGACCATTCTTTCTTCTACGGGACGTAACCTGGAATGGTTTTTTGAGGACTGGATCCGCGGTGCAGGC
>MTOL01000301.1 GCA_002011685.1 Deferribacteres bacterium JdFR-76 | reverse complement strand
TCTTTTTCAATTCTCGTTCCTCAACCCATAAATAAAAAAAGGCCCGCTTCCACTTCGTGAAAACGGGCCTCGAAAACTTCAAACCTTTGCTAACGATTCATGGAGGAAATTTTCTCGGCACCGTTTTCACACAGACTTCACGCCACCACCACCACCAGAAACCCAAGATCTGTGCGAAACGGTACCCGAGCATCTTTTCCTCCGTTGTTTTCAGAAATGTAACATTTCTCCGTTTTGGTGTCAATAAAAAAATTTTTCCATCCCGAAAAAGTCGGCCTCCCCTATCGTCCCAAATCGGTTTCCCGCCGTTCTGCAGACAACACATTCAACGAGGCCAGTCGCGGCAAGAGCCAGCTGGCAAGGCCGATTTTCACGAGGTCGCCCGGAAGAAAAACGGCCATCCCGGCCAAAATCAGGGTTGAGACACCAGGAGGGTCGCTCCAGTACAGATTGCGAATCGCGTACAGATAAACGAGCCCGCACAGATAAATAATGAGTGTACCCTCCCAAAAAACCTGAAACCGCTTCCAGAAAGACCCAAAATCTGAGGATTTCCATCGCAATCGCAGTCCGATCCAGAAAGCGGCAAAAGGGAATGCAGCAAGATAACCAAACGTTGGCCCGGTTATGACTGCCAATCCACTTGCACCGGCAAAAACCGGCAACCCCATCAAGCCAAGCCCCACGTATACTGCCATGCTAAATCCCCCGTAATAGGGCCCCAGGATGGCCCCACTGATCAGAACAAAAAACGTTTGTAGCGTGATAGGCACCGGCAAAATGGGAATTCGTACATGCGCCCCCGCAGCGGTGAGACATACAAAAAGCGCCCCCACCATCATCATTCTCAGGGGTCGATGTCCCATGACTTTCCCCACATTAAACCGAACGATCCGCTTTTTCTGACCTTAATGATGGCACAGCCCAAAATAAAAAGCAACTCTTTCCGTTTCGGTCCGTAAAATGCTCTCCAATTCGGCTTGAATTTATGAGCTTCATCCCCTAATTTTGGATGAATAACGAGGAGGTTCCGTGTTTGGGAGACCGTTCCCGTACTTTTTTGCATCCGCATTTGCCCTTTTGCTCCCGGTAGCTCAGGTATACCCTGCCTCTCAGTGGGTTTTGATGCTTCCGGAGAACGAACGTTACACAGACCGTCTCCTCTTGCCCAAATACCGATTTTTTGAACCGCGGGTTGGCCTCGCTCTGAGCGGGGGCGGGTCCCGGGGAATCTCCCACATTGGCGTCCTGGAAGCTTTGGAGGAAAATGGCATTTCGATTTCCTACATCGTCGGCAGCAGTATGGGCAGCATCATCGGAGGGCTTTACGCCGCAGGATACCGTCCCAAAGAGATTCTCAAGCGTGTACTGGAAATCAAGTGGCAGGATCTGATCGAAGATCGTCCTCAGCGCCAAAACCTTTTTCTCTCCCAGCGGGAAGTCCGAGACCCCGCTTTTCTGCAATTCCGTCTGAAAGGCGTTACGCCTGTGATCCCCACAGCCATTTCTCCAGGTCAGCGGCTGCTCGACGCCCTCAGAGAGTCCGTCCTTCATGCTCCATTTTCAGGCAACCAGGATTTCTCGCATTTTCCGGTAGTGTTCCGGGCTGTTGCCACGGATCTGGCCTCCGGAAAAAAGGTCGTGTTCGACCGGGGCGACCTTGCTCAGGTTATGCTGGCCAGTTCTGCCATCCCTCTTCTTTTCGCTCCGGTGCAGATCGACTCTATGCTCCTCGTCGATGGCGGCATTCTGGATAACCTTCCAACCGATGAGTTAGCGCGCTTCCACCCGGACATCATCCTCGCCGTGGATGCAACCTCCGATTTGCGCCCACCCAATGCTCTGCAACTTCCCTGGCAGCTGGCCGACCAGGTGACCACCATTATGCAATTGAAAGAAAAAAACAGTGCCCGCAATCGGGCGGATGTTCTTATCGAACCGGAACTGGGAGACCGAACGAACACCGATTTCGACAGTTTGGTGGCCATTTACAGAGCCGGTCTCGAAGCTGCCAGAAAGGCCCTCCCAGATCTCCTTACACTGATCCAGGAAAGACGGCAATCATTTCTGGAAAAGAACGATACCCTCTTCTTCATCAGTTCCTGCACCGGAGATTCTTCTCTCATAAGGCGCCTATTCAACGGCGATAAACCGCCAGCGAAAATACCCAAAATGCGCATTTTAAGAACACTGGAACAGCTCTACCGGACTGGCCAATACCGGGAGGTAAAGGCGATTCTTCAGGCAAAACCAGACTCGAGCTGCGAAATGCAGGCTGTGGCCATTCCATATCCCGTGATTCGGGGGATCCGCTTTCATGGCAATCATTCCGTTCCGGAAGATACGCTGCGCGCGCANCTGGAGAACCGAGCCGGTCGCCGCTTTGACGTTTTCGCGTGGCAAAAAGACCGCCTGCGCCTTCTGCGCTTTTACCGCAAAAAGGATCTCTCCCTGGCCCGCATCGTCTACGAAACCCTCTCCGAAGACGGCTTTCTTGATGTGTTCATTGATGAAGGAAGGATTGACGAGATCCGAATTAGCGGGAACCGCCGCACCAGCTCGATGATCATCCTCCGGGAATTTCCTCTGAAATCCGGGGATCTTTTCCGCGGTTCTCTTGCAGAAAAAGGGATCCAGGCCATTTACAGTACAGGCCTTTTTGAAAATGTCCAGCCTCACTACTTTTGGAGCGGAGACCGTCTGATTATTCAGATACGGGTAAAAGAACGGGCCCTTCAGGAAATCCGCCTTCGCTACCTTTATCACCGGGATGACCTGTTCCAGTTGCAGATACAGTGGGTGCATTTCAATTTTTTGGGAAACGCAAACCGCTTCGTGATCAACGGAGTTATCGGGAAGCGCCGGCGCCAAGTGCGCGCCGAGTGGCAGATAGATCGGATTTTTCGCACGTATATTTCCGCGCATCAGAGCCTCTTCTGGAGCTCGGAGGATCATTTTTACTTCCACCGCGGCAAACTGATTGGAGACTTCCGGGAAACGCGCACCGGCATTCATTGGTCCCTGGGCCAGCAGCTGCGGCGGATGGGTGTGGTACAGCTGCAGTTCCGGGTGGAAAACGTACGGCTGGACCGAATTGCGGGCTACGGATATCCAACGTTACGGTCCCGAAAAGTAAGCATCCGTCTCCAATCCACTGTGGATTCCATGGACCGGCTGCCATTTCCCACCCGGGGCCGGTATTACCGGTTCTATTATGAGATATCCTCCCGCTTTCTGGGAAATGAGCGTCCCTTCTTTAAACTCTACTCCCGTGTCGAAAGCTACTTTACTTTTCGGCGGCGATGGACCCTCCACCCGCGCATCGAATGGGCCTTCGCCGATATGACCACGCCCTTTTTTGAAATGTTTACTCTGGGAGGAATGGACTCCTTCTACGGCTTCCGCAAAAATGAATTCTGGGGGAGACGGCTTATCGGAACGTCTCTCGAACTGCGCTATTTCATTCCCAGCCGTGTCCCCGTTCGGACTTTCCTGCATCTGAGGTACGATCTTGGGGCTATCTGGAAAAACAGTCTCTCCCAGGTACGCTGGGACGACTTTACCTATGGTGTCGGCCTGCGGTGTTCTTTCGAAACGCCGGCCGGAGCCTTTTCATTTGCCTATGGACAGAATAGCCAGAGGCGGAAAGAGTATTACTTTCATTTTGGCTTCCACTTTTAAACGAGAAAAAGGAGGATTGGGATGAAAAGAGGATTCAGACGAGTTGCATTTTGCATGGCTGGGTTCCTACTGGCGTCCGGCGCATCCACACAGGCACAGAATTTCCAGCTCGGCCTTTACCCTCTGTTGAGCCAGCCGCAGGCTGAGTTCCAAAGAAACGTGGAAAATCTTGGCCTTGGTATCGGAGGGTTCTTTTTTTTCGGACCCGGCAACGGCTATGCATCGATTGGCGCTGATTTCGCCTATATTCTTTACGGTTCAGAAGAGAGAAAAGAGCCCTTTAGTACCACCATCCCGGATGTCACTGTAAATGTCGAAACCACAAATAACATCATTCTGGGACATTTAGCACTGCGGTTACAAATCCCTGTCGGGCCGGTTCGGCCATTCGTGGACGGGCAAATCGGTTTCCATTACCTCTTTACCCAGACCACCATAAAAAACGAACAGCTCGAGGAACCGATTGCCACTTCGACCAATTTCCAAGATATCGCTTTCAGCTATGGTGGCGGCGCGGGGGTGAGCATAAAAATACACGAAAGAAAAGAACAGCTGGGTACGGGGGGAGATCCAACGGAAAAAAGCCCGAAATACACCTTTATCGAATTTCGCATACGCTATCTTGCAGGGGGAGAGGCCAATTACCTGAAAGAAGGATCTATACGAAGAGAGGGGGGAAAGGTGAGCTATGATACCAAACACTCAAGAACCGACTTGATGACATATCAGGTCGGTCTAACGTTCTGGTTCTAAAAAACTTTTCTCTTCTTCTCCGCCACACTAAGTTGAGTTTTTTCCCTCATTGCGCCGGATTTCCAGAGAGGGGGGCCTGTGGCACCCCCTTCTCTTTTTAAAGACTTCTGGCATGCTCATTGCTTGCTATTTGCGTTTTGGTCGTTCCCGTTTTCTTCTTTCACCACACGTCCCACATCGGCAATCCGGTCGTCTGCATTCAGACGGATAAGCCGGACCCCCTGGGTGTTCCGCCCCATTACCGGTACACTCTTCACAGGAAGCCGGATAACCTGCCCTTTTGTGGTAATCAGCATCAGATCCTCGTTCTCGAAAACACACTTAATATCCACCAGCGGGCCCACTTTATCGGTAATCTTCATGGTAATTACCCCCTTTCCACCCCGGCGCGTAAGCGGGTAATCCTGAATGTTGGCCCGCTTGCCGTACCCCCTTTCCGAAACGATCAGGAGATGGGCCCCCCGTAGGACAGTGACCATGCTGATTACCCGGTCATCTTCTTCCAGCTGGATACCTTTCACACCCGCAGCGGTACGTCCCATTTCTCGAACATCGGTTTCGCGGAAGCGGATGGCCTTGCCGTTCCGCGTGGCTAGAATGATCTCCTGGCTTCCGTCGGTGAGCTTTACCTCTATAAGCCGGTCCCCTTTGGGCACTGTGGTGGCTGTGATCCCAATTCTTCTCGGATTGCTGAACAGACTCAGGTTCGCTTTTTTGACCAGCCCCCTCTCGGTGGCAAACACAAGGTAGTGCCGGTCGTCAAACTCTTTTACCGCTACAAAGGCTGTGATTTTCTCGCCCTTTTTCAGGCGCAGGAGGTTCACAATGGCACGGCCACGGCTGGCGCGGCCGGCTTGCGGAATNTCATACACCTTCAGCCAGTGACAGCGTCCCTCGTTGGTGAAAAAGAGAACGTAATGGTGGGTCGAGGCGATAAACAGGTGTTCAATAAAGTCCTCATCGGCGGTGGCGGCCCCGGAATAGCCCTTGCCGCCACGGACCTGACGACGGTAGCC
>MTOL01000511.1 GCA_002011685.1 Deferribacteres bacterium JdFR-76 | reverse complement strand
ATTCTTCCGCTGAGCAGGTGAAATAGGCTTTCCCGCCACAATCAAACCTCGGTGCCAGCAGGGATGCTCGTAATAAGGCTCCGGAATTTACCGAAAACCACTCTGTTTCAACATTTTTCCACCTCCCGGCGGCGGGAAAGCCTGAAATGGAGAACCGAATGGATCCGGCAAACGTTAATCGCTCTTAAAACAGTAACCGATCCCTCCGATGGAAATCCGGACATAGGGTCCCCGGAAGTCCACTTCAGGAGTTGCGCCGATGATCTGTTCGTCAACTTTCCACTTCGAAAAACCGAACGGAAAAACATAGCCAACCTGGAATCCGAAAAGAAGCCCGCCACCGCATTCCTGCTGGGCGTCTCCCTTTCTTTTTGCCGCCCCAATGGGCAGCACTTTCTGGCCCCCAATTCCTACCTGCAACAGCATCCCATCTTTCTGGAGCACCGTGGAATGGCCAGGACCGGCGAATGCCTCCGCCACAGAAGCCGGGACGGTTTTTCTGGAAACGGTAAGTTCAATATGCCCACCGCCAAATCCAGCCAGAGCGTAGAGGAACCCGCTTCTTCTCGAATAAAGCAGGCGGCCCACATTGAAAAACCCCGCTCCCATCAGCAGCTGCGCCCTGGAATCCATGCCAGACGCCGTTTGTTCCAGCACTCCAAAACCTTCGCCACCAATCAGCCACGGATAAATAATCCCGTAGCCACCGCCCCCCAGAGCAAAATAACTGCTGCGAAATGTCTCGTAGCCCGAAAGCGTCTGGAGAAAACGGTTCAGATCATCCAGCTGGGTTCCCTGGCTTCCGAGGAAAAACATCCCAAAACCACCCCCAGCTCTTTCGTCCGACCAGACCGGCCCGCTCAGGCCTAAAAGTAACACCAGCAATAACACCGGAACCACAAGACAGCTGGTCCGTTTCATGATTGCCTCCTGCATTTGGTCCACGTAAATCCGATTGCACCCGTCCAGTCGTTCAGGTTTCTATTTCCCGCTAACTGATTAGAACCCGGCCGCCGGGAACTCTGAACCAATTTTACGGGATCCCGTCTATCAGGTTTCTTTCCTGCCCATTCCCGGGTGCGATACCCTGAAGAACGGACCAGCCCCATCATCAACCTTCGTTCAATATCCCTTCGCAACGCCATCATGCCGCGGATCCGCACAGCCAAGGCGTACACCGGTTTCATCTTCAATCTGGATCCCCATCAGGTCGCCATACCCGTAGTTTCTCGGTTTCAGTTCATATCCCATCCCCGCCAGCCGGTTCAGAGTATCTTTCCAGATGCCAAAAGGTTCGTACACCAGAACATCCGGAAGCCACTGGTGGTGAAATTTGGGCGCATGAATGGCTTCGGCAATGTTCATTCCATAATCAATCATATTGATGATCGCTACCAGCACCTGGGAAATAATGGTCGACCCGCCGGGGGTTCCAATAACGGCCCAGAGCTTCCCCTCTCTGGCTATGATGGTAGGTGTCATGGACGAAAGCATCCGCTTTTCGGGTGCGATGGCATTCGCTTCTCCATGAACCAGTCCGTAAATGTTGGGCGCACCCGGTTTGGCACTGAAATCGTCCATTTCGTTGTTCATCAAGAAACCGGCCCCTTCGATAACCACCTTGGACCCGAAAGAACTATTGAGTGTAGTGGTGACCGAAACAGCCATACCCTCTTCATCCACAACAGAGTAATGGGTTGTTTGCGGCGATTCTTCGACCGGAATGTTCCCGTGGCTGATTTCGTTGCTGGGTGTGACCTTCCCGGGCTGGATCCCCTTCCGCCGTTCGGCCGCATAATCTTTTGAGAGAAGTCGCTTCACCGGCACAGGATAAAAATCGCTATCGCCCATGTATTCGGCCCGGTCGGCATAGACCCGCTTCATTGTTTCAACAATCAAGCTGATCGATTCCGCAGAATAGGGCGGATACTGTGAAAGATCAAACCCTTCGAGAATATTCAGGGCCTCAATTAGACACAGTCCACCGGAGCTTGGTGGCCCCATGCTGATAATCTCAAAACCGCGGTAGGTACCACGGACCGGTTTTCTTTCCACGGCCCGATACCTGGCCAGATCCTCCAGGGTGATCAGACCTCCATGTTGGGCCATATCCTCCGCGATCTTGCGGGCGATTTCCCCATGGTAGAACGCGTAGGGTCCCTGGCGGGCAATGAGCCTGAGCGTCCGGGCCAGATCTGGCTGTTTGAATATGCTCCCCTCTGGCAGTGGCTGTCCACCGGGAAGAAACTTTCGTGCGGAGGCGGGAAACCGGCTGAAAATCTCCGCCGCTGCACGGATGCTCCGGTGCAGCCGCCCACTGACGGGAAACCCCTTTTCCGCAAGACGGATGGCAGGCCGAATTACCTTACTCCACGGCAACCGGCCGTATTTCTGGTGGGCCATGAACAAACCGGCAACGGTTCCGGGTACTCCACAGGCCAGATATCCCACGCGGCTCAGCTCCGGGATAACATTGCCATTCTCATCCAGGTACATATCCCGGCTTGCCCTAAGCGGCGCTTTTTCCCGGTAGTCAAAGGTGGTTACCGTGCCGTCTGGCAGACGTACAACCATAAAGCCACCGCCACCCAGGTTCCCTGCCTGCGGATGCGTCACAGCAAGAGCAAACCCAACAGCCACAGCGGCATCCACAGCATTGCCCCCTTCCTGCAGAATCCAGACCCCCACCTCCGTGGCATACCGGTTGGTTGAAACAACCATGGCATGCTGCGCGCGGACCGGATCACGAAACTTTGCCTGTACCGCTAAAGGAGCTGCCACAGCCAGCACAACCATTAAAACCCACTTTCCTTTCATCGCCTTCCTCCTTTTCGGTTTCCCACATCCCGCCGCTTTCACAAGTCAGCCTGTTTTCGCCTTTCATTCATTCCAATTAAAAGACAGCTTTCATTTTTCACGCCCCAGTCCTCCCAAAAAATACACATCCAGATAACTTTCCTTCCCCGATCTCGATCCTTCAAAGACCCGCAAGAATTGTCAGCCTATGGTCCAAACTGAATCTGGTGCTTCAATATTCCGGTCCGCCGATCTATACAAAAAAAGCTCAAGATCCTTCCTGTTTATTTCGGGAACCGCCCCTTTGTGGGTGCAAACCAGTGCCGCGTAGGCATTGGCCCGTCTCAGAGCCTCCCTATCTCCATATCCTTCCAGCAGAAATACCATCAGCGCTGCCAGAAATGCATCTCCCGCACCGGTTGTATCAACTGGATCGATCTGGTATCCGGGTGCGTAGTGGGCGGAATCCGGTCTCAGCAGGAATGCTCCTGCTTCGCCGAGGGTCACGCAAATCCAATCCAGCCGGAATTTTTGAACGATAGATCGGAGCCCCCTTTTCAGAGATTTCTGATCTCTCGGTCCCAAAAGCCGGACCAGAAAGACCGCCTCTTCTCGGTTTACCTTCACACCCCGGGCCCGATGGAGCATTTCACGGATCACCTGCTCAAGCCACGGTTCATGCCCGCGGAGGTTCACATCAAAAAGTATGAAGGATGACTGACAGCGGTCCAGCGTATCCCAGATGGCTTTCCTGGAAACGGAATGCCGCTGGGCCAGGGTCCCCGTCAAAATGGCATCTGGCGCACCGTATCGGGCAAGCCAGGCCGAAAAATCGGTGAGATAATCAAAGGCGGTGTTGCGGCTGCAAAAAAATGTGGGAATACCGCGGGCATCCAGCTCGATCCGCACGGTACCGGTGGGATGGGCTTCGTCTACCTGAATGGCTGAGGTGTTCAGCCCCTGACGCTTCAAAAACGCTAACAGCTCCTTTCCGGCCGCATCCTGCCCCACCCGGCTCATGATAATCCCTTCGTGCCCCAGCCGGTGTGCATGCAAAGCGAAATTAGCCGGTGCCCCTCCAGGAAATTTGCCATCCGGATAGACATCCCACAGCAGTTCACCCAGCCCGGCGATCCGCGCCATTCCACACCGTTTGGATTTTAGATCTTAAACGGCACCGGTGTAAAAGAAACAACAAAAACGAAAAACATCAGCACACCCAGGATTTTCCGCTTCCGGTCCAGAGGGATATAATCGGCCATTGTGGGTGGATGGCGAAGAAAAAAGAAGGCCAACAAAAAGAGCATGAAAATCCAGCCCGGAAAGTACAGTGCTGCGATGGCAAACCCTCCCAGAGCAATGTAATACACATACCGGCTTTTTTCTGGCCCCAGCAGGGCATAGGCTATGTGTCCGCCATCCAGTTGTCCCACCGGGAGCAAGTTCAGCGCCGTCACAAACAGGCCCACCCACCCGGCGTAGGCCAGCGGATGAATCAGCACATCCATCCCTTCCGGAAGTGGTCCCAGAACCAGGTAGCGCAAGAACTGAAAAACCAGCGGTTCTCCCATGCTCATTACGTTGGGCCCGAGGGTTTCGGGCCGGATAAACGTGGAATATTTTAGCCCGATGATCGTTATCGGAAAAGCTAGAATTAGGCCGGCAATAGGCCCGGCGGCGCCCACATCGAACAGAACCCGGCGGTTTGGCATAATGCGGTGCATGGCAATCACGGCGCCCCACGTGCCAAAAGGCGGAAAAGGTACCGGAATAAAATACGGCAGCGTAGCAGGAATCCCGTACCGCCGGCACATGAGATAGTGCCCCATCTCGTGAAAAAGAAGAATGGACATTACACCGATCGAATACAGGATGCTTCCCACAACTAGATAGGTCGAAAGAAATGTGAGGACGAAAAGTACAAGATGAAGGGTTTTCCGGTCGGTTCGGAACAGTTTTCTCAAAAACTGTTGCCGGCGCGTGAGCCTCTGTTCCGGAAACTGCTCAAACCAGCCTGACCGCCATTCCGATTCCTGCATCGGCCATTTCCTATTCTTTTCTCCGTTCCATTTCAAACCGGTCACCAAGGGAAATTCCCATTTTTTCCGACGCGTTTTCGCCGTTCAGGGCAAACGCCAGATAGCCGCTGCTGTCGATATAGGCCAGAAGCTCACCCGGCTGGCTGTCAAAATATGATCGGGAGATCCGGTCCACCGTCCTGCCAGCAATTTTAAGAACAAACCGGCGGTACCCCGTCAGCAGCCGCTGCAGTTCTGTCCCATCAATGTTGGAAATAAGGTTCCCAAACCGGTCGATGTACACGATCTCGCCGATGACCGAATCTCCGGCAACCCGTGGCTCCGGAAGCGGATCAAATCGCACCCCGGTAGCGGGCGTTCCCAGTTCTTCGGGCGGAATCCCGCGAGCCAGATGGGCTGCAACCGGCGCAAAAATATCACGCCCGTGAAATGTGTAACTCAATTCCGGACGGAAATATTTCCGATTTTCTACTGAAATAATCCGCCGTATCCGTTCCCTACTGGCCACAAAACGCAATACACCGTTGTCCGGCGCCAGAAACGCATATTCCCCAGCCTCCACGTAAAGAATCCTGCGTTCGCTTCCCACACCCGGATCCACAACGATCACATGAAGGGTCCCTTCCGGAAAAAAGGC
>MTOL01000352.1 GCA_002011685.1 Deferribacteres bacterium JdFR-76 | reverse complement strand
CCTCAAATCCACAGAAGAAAAATAATCAAAACGCAGCGCTGTAAACCGGACCCCGTATTCCTGTTCCAGAAGGCACCAAACTGAACCGAAGCTCGTCTGCCGCACCGGTCCCCCGGACATCACCGCAATTCTGGGCCGGCGGATGCGGATGAAGTCGGGCGAAGCCAGGGATATGCGGCCACCACTCCATGCAGAGGACACGGCATACACTTTTACCTGATACTGATCGGCCAGCCTTCTGATGACCGAGTGCAGGGAATCGGGATTGCGCTCTGTACGCACCACATACGAACCGGGAGAGAGGGAATCGCGTCCAATTCGAACGGTACGGGTGCTCATCAGCAGCCGGAATCCCCGCCCGATTAACTGCACGGCCAGGCGGGNTCCGGCATTGGTCTGGCCAGAAAAAGCGTAGCCAAAATCTGCTTTTTCCCCAATCACACCAGATTCAGCGGATGGAAATTTTCCTCTGACCTTTTTCGAACCGGGTTCATCTACGGTCAAGAAGGCCTTTACCCCGTACAGCACCGGGAGCGCCCAGGCTGTCACGTCGTAAAAGCCGAGCCGTTTTTTTGGTGCCCGGTATCCCACCCGCAGGTTGAAGTCGCGCAGTTCCCTCGCCCGCTGCAAAAATTCCGGTTCGAGAGGCGGATCAGGCTCAAACAGGGTTTTGACCAGGCGGCCCTGCGGTTGGACAAAAGGGACCCAAATAGCTGACGGAGGAATTTCCACACTCCGCCACCGCCGGTCGAAATAAGATTGCCCCCGCAACCGGTTTTTTCCTTCCAGCCGATAAAACTCAATCGCATGTCGGTTGAGCAATTTCAGCAGGTCCCGGAGTCTTCCCGGATCCTTTCCTGGAAGCAGCACAACCCCGCGGAACGTCCAGCGACGGAGTTCCTCCAGGGCCGTGCGGTGGAAATCGTAAAAATATCGGAGGAGCGCCCCCCGGTTTTCTGCACAGACAAGCAGCGCAGCAAATCCACCGGTAAAATGGCGTCGGACCCCGTCCCGAAGCGTTACCACTGTGCCATCCTTTTTGCGGAACGAAAGCCCTTTCCGGCCGCCTCCGTCTGTCTCAAACGTCATTCCAATGGCACCATTGAGCGATGGATAGGAATCCCAGAAGCCGGGATAATGAAGGTCAAAATGTTCGGATGTGTAATAGCTCCAGCCAAAAGCATCGCAGGCACGGGCAATCGCTTTCCCCAAGCGCCGGGTCCATTTTTTGAAAGCGGCAGGGAGGTTCATGTTAACCGGCGATACATTGGGCGGGAAGAAGAACTCATCCGTTTCCCCGTGGTGGTCGATGAACAGCTGCGGATTCCACCGGTGAAACTCACGAGCCACCAGTTGAGATTCCCGCTGCGAAAGGATAAACGCATCCCGGTTCAGATCGATCTGATAATGGTTATTGTTGGTGCTCATCAGCCAGTCACCCCGGTGTTCCGAAGCCTGCGGATCCGGTGTGCCTCCGGGTCCAACACGCACGGCCCGGTACCAGGCCACATGCCGCTGGTGGCTTTCCGGATTATGAGCTGGATTGATGATGACGATCAAATTTTTGAGAATGGTCTGGGTATGCTCATCGGTCCCCGCTGCCAGCTGGTAGGCCATCTGCATGCTCGTTTCAAAAGCAGCGGACTCGTTCCCGTCGTTGGCATAATTGAGCCAGGCGATTGCAGGAACAGTTTCTGCCAGCGTTTCTGCCTGTTCCGGTGTTAGACGACGCGGATCTTTAAATCTGGCTACTTTCTTGCGGATCTCTTCAAGCCTTTCCAGATTGCCAGGTTCGCTGATAATCACGAGGATCATCTCCCGGCCTTCTAGAGAATACCCGTACCGGTAGATGCGGACGCGCGGAGAAGCCCGGTCCAAAACATTCATATAGTGCAACATTTGGTAATGATCCGTAAGCCGGGTTCCAATTTCGTAGCCAAGCACAGCGGCCGGTTCCGGGACATCGGGATCGTATGTTCCGCCGGGAAGCCAATCCGTGGCAACAGCCCATGCAGATCCAAAAAAAAGCAGGGCTGCAACTGCAAACCATCTGACAGCCTTTGTCATGCCGTTTCCTTCCAGTTTGTTTCCCATCCAAGCAGCATCCGATAGCACCGGTTCCTTCTCCCGAAGCCGGGCTTTGTCGGAGATCAGATTAACATCCCTTCCTTCCACCCAAGCTTAATAATCTCAATCCGTCTCAGATCCGCTACCCCAAGACCAAATCGGGTTTCTGCAAGCCCAATGTGTTTGGCCGGTGGCCAGAGCGGTTTTTCCTTTTTAAAATATTCCCTGCGGCGGAGCTGAATAATTCGCAACCCTACGGCATCTACGGCCACAGGATCGGTTCCAAGAATCATTCCGCAGTAGCGCCAGGTATATTTCAGGTCAAAGTGGTGCGGCCCGATGCCGTGGAAGAGCGGTGTAAACATCACCAGAATATTCAGCCGGGTCTTTCCCTTCACGATCGGAAGATTCCACAGGGCCGCCAGGTTGGCACAGGAATCGGGATGGTAGTCCGGTGGATTTTTGGTAAACATGATGTAATTTTTAACACAGCTGCCTACACCGGCCCAGTGATGGGTGCGCATCGGGCGGGTATTGATCAGCGCCGTAGCCCGCCGGAACACCGGATTGCGGAGCACACCCCGGTCATCCACACTGATGTTGCTGCCCTTCACACCCACATCGCGCACCCTGCGGACAATAGCCTCTTCCAGTTCTTTCGGTGTGGGCAGCGGTCCCCAAACGTTGCTTTTCACACCCACCACGTCATCCGGCTTCAGAATTTTCTTCCAAGGCGACACCGGATCTTCGCACTGAAACAGGGCCATCATGGCCTCGTCCAGCATCTGCTGAACAATCTTCCCATTAATGCGCCGTTTTTCATCCACCACATCCGGATGGCGGATTAAAACCACCGTACTCCGTTTTTTCTGTCTTCCGCCGCCCAGCGGAAGTCCCGCTGCAATGGCAAACGATGCCTCCGCCGTTTTTTCCAGAAACTCCCGGCGCGAAATGGCCTGTTTTCCGGTCATATCTCCCTCCCCTCAATTTGCTTCTTGTCGGAAGGTAAACGCCCCCATCGTCCCTACCAAACTTCTTTCAAGAGCTCAGCCCCTCCATCTCTCTCTGAATTTCAGATCGCAAAGCATCCAGAATATGCGAAACCCATTTCCGTTCGGGTGCATCCGTTACCAGGATCAGGAAATTCCGTTTCTGCCGGACGCCGCCCCACAGATCCCGTGCAATTTGGCCAATACTTTCCGACTCGTCCCATTTCAGCACCTCCGTCCGTGCCCGTGCCGCGGCATCCCTGGCGCGCGCTTCATCCGGATAAATCACCAGCAGGACGTTCGGCTGGAAATCATTTCCTCGAAATTCTGTTTGGTATTCTGCCAGAAACACTTCCGTTCCTTTCCCAAGGTTCAAAACGTTCTCCGTGCTCAGAAAAACATGGGCATTGAGGAGAACATAATCGTGAAAATAGCGGACCCGCTGAAGTCCTTCCTCCGGAAAGCGGTTCACCCATTTCGGTGGTTCGCCGGTTTCCGAGATGGCCGCGGCCACCCTTCTCGCTGCTTCCAGCAGCACATCTGCCTGCTCCGCCCCCGGAGATTCCCATCGCAGGTAGCCAAAATACGGGCCTTTCCAGAACCCGGCAGCCGTTCCCGTCCAGAAACCTCCTTGCCCCACATCCACAGAGTCACCATCGAACAGGTGTGAGTAGATGCCATACGCCTCGGCCGGACTGCCAAACTGAAACAGCTCCACCAGAAACGTTCGTCCCTCGCGGCTCTGGTACCTCCGGACAAACAAACGCCGGTAGTCGTACTGCTTGTAGATCTCGGCAGCACCATCCATGTAATCGTAGATGCCGGTTTCATCGTAAACTTTCCCCCTGTCCACGGCCGTAAACGGGCCCACGGTGGTGGGAGTCAGGTTCCGGAGCGCCGTCCCTGGCTGCCGGCCACAGGCGACAAATCCTGCTAACCAGATCCCCGCTGCAAACACCATCCATTTCATGGCTAATTCCTCCCCACTGCATCCCAGCGCTATTTTCGACCCTCAGTTCGATTCTGCAACTTCCGGTAACATTCCTGCACTTTGGGGGGCTTCCCCAGGTACTCCGCCGCGGTTACCAAGCGGCGGTTCAGTTCCGCAGCCCGATGCCACACCGCCGCNGTCCGTTCCCGGAAACGCGGTTCCCGCGGCAGGTGATGGTCGTAAATGATCCATTCCGTATGCGTCTTCTCCAGAATCCGCAAAGCATTACGTATGGTCCGCTGAAGTGTGGTCCGGGTTACCAGATAGCCATACATGTAGGTCATGGGTCCATCCAGAATAAGGACATCCGGGTCCTCGCGGACAATCCATTCGGCATAATCCTCAATTACGGGACCATTGATATCACTGGAATGGATCAGCTTCCGGCCTCCGTGCTCCACGACCGTGGCAAACACCCAGCCCAGGCGGGAATAGTCCACCCCGTGAAACAACGGCCCGGTAAAGCGGATTCTGGTTTCTCCCATGCAGATCTGCTTTCCCTCTGCGAAACGGATTTCTACACCGCCCAGATCCATCTCCGGCAGCCAGGAAAGCTGCTGCCACCATTCTGTCATTTTCCAGAACCACTGTTTTCCTTTATTCAGAAGTTCCCTCCGGCGACGGTTGTAATCACCGAAATCCTGAGTCCGGGCCAGTTCCAGGTTTTCGAATGGATCGGCAAACGCCCGGGCAGCATTTACCCCGAAGGGCCGCATCCTCCCGTCACCAAACCAATCTACCAGCCGCTTCCAGAATCTTTCCGCCCGTTCCCGCTGCGACTCGTTGATGTATGCGTTCGGATTTTTGATCCAGACCTTTTTTCCCTGCAGGGCTTCCACGTCTTCGGGCAGGAAGTGATCATGGTGGTAATGCGAAATAACAATCAGATCCGCTTCCCGCATGGCTGCNAGAATGGCCTTCCTGGCCAGTGTNCGAAGCAGCTTTTTCTGCCGCTCGCTGGCGGGAAATCCCGGTTGCATGGCCGCGCAGCCGGGATCAATGAGCACCGTGACATCGGGAGTGCGCACCAGGGTGCAGGCACTTTTGGCCCCCATGGAATCAAACCAGATTGGTCTGAACTCCAGCATGCACTCCCTCGCGCCCAAACTCCAGTATGAAACACTCCCGCATGGGCTGCACGGCCCAGGAGGTGCTGCGGTTCTGCGGCCTCCGTTCTTATTTCTTCCACTTCACCAGACCGGCCTGTACCAGATCCTCAAGGTAACGGGCCACATCCTCCAGTGCTACGGGCCGGAACTCAGCACTCAGAGCATCCCGGATCTCCTTCACCGTACGCTTTCCATCAATAAAATTTACCAGCTCGAACCGCATGTTGCCAGAGAAGGGAAATTTGCTCGAACGGTACCAGCGGGCGCGGTTCGCNGGCAGTTTGCTTTCCGGAAGATCAAATGCCAGCGGCCCGCGTGTAAGGC
>MTOL01000351.1 GCA_002011685.1 Deferribacteres bacterium JdFR-76 | reverse complement strand
ATACCGGTCATCCACAATGACATTGGCTCCCGNCGGTGCCGTGTTTACCTGCAGCACGATCAGATTTTTTTCTGCCTTCTGACGCGGTACCGGCTTTTGTACAGGAGGCCGGGAAGTCAGCGGCACAGCTGGCGGTGTTTCTGAACGAGCGGAGGGTTTCGGGATGGTGGCCGGAGCCTCTGGCGCAATGGATGAACCGGATAGCGGTTCATAAGCGACGGAAAAAAGAAGCTTCTTATCGACCGGGGTACCATCCCAGTTTTTCTGAATTTCGCAGGTTACCCGGGTCAGGGTCCCCGGTTTGACCATCACTTTTGTCTGTGGCCGGATGGTGTATTTCCGCTCCACAAATCCGTCAAGGGCGTAGTAGTATCCGTGCACTTCATAAATTCCAGGGCGCAGTTTCAGTCGGTAACGGTATGTTTTCTGAATGTTGGATGTGGGCTTTTCCGGTCGGATAAGGTGGCCGTTGATATACAGTTCGGCCCGGTTCTTATAACTGGTAGTCATGTCCGCTACGTTGTCGATTACCACCTCCAGATTTACGGGGATGTTCTCCAGGTCGTACACCGGGAGGTCTTCGACGGGACGCAGGGCAAAATAAGTTTCAGCCGGCTGGAGGGTTTTTCTCCCGGCACAGGAGAGGAGGAAAGCGGACAGCAAAAGAAGGACAAAAAATGTTAGGACTTTCCTACTCATGCCCGGTCTCCTTTGGTTTTCTGCCTGGGCGGAAAAATTTTTGGTTCTTTGGCCAAACATCCTTCAGGGCGTGAGACGGCGGGTGTCCTCTCTTGCCGCCTCCATTGTCTTCTGATTCCAGATTTTTCAATTAATCTTACCATGAATGTCATCAAAAGTTCGAAAATTTTTTCATGTGTGTAACATTTTGTAAAATGTACGGCCAAACTTCGCGCATGTTGCAGAGATCGTAGCGGTGGTGCTTTTTCCGGAATGGGCCACAGTTGCTGCAGAATGTATCCTGGGCTTTTGTTGCTGAAATGTGACGCATTTTGCTGATTTTTAAAAAATGAAGATGAATTCTGGCCTGGATCTTGCATATAACATTCAGCGCGTTTTTTGTGGGAGGGAAGCGAGGCAGAAAAATCCATCCTTATTTTGTGAATGATGCCCAGAAATTATTCAGATGACGGAAATTGTTCACCCGTTGTCAAAAAATGTGGAGGGGATCATGAGCAGGAGTTTGCTGCGTTCGGGAGGGCTTTTGTTGCTGGTTTTCGTGCTGGCGGTGGTTCCGGGTTACAGCCAGGTTCAGAATCTACTGGTTCTGGGCCAGCCGTCCGGAGCACAGATCCGTTCGGGTGATTTTGTGGACTGGCAGTTTCAGCTTTCTGTGGGGGGAACGGCATCTGTGGAGCTGTGGTGGGACGCTGATTCGAATTTTGTTCTCGATGCCACGGTTGATCTCCAAGTTTTCAAATTTCCCATGACCGATGGTTTGGGAATGGGCGATGGCCCTGCCGATCAAGACAATCAGGTGAATGGTCAGATTTATTTTGGAATGCCAGTCGGCATTGCTCCTGGACATTATTACCTGGTAGCGGCGGAAGCTGGCGTGTCTGATACGGCCGATTTCACCGTTATGCCGCTGGCAAACCCTGTGGTTGAAATCTGGGGAAAAGTAACCGATGAGCTGAACAACGGTCTGTTTGGTATCCTAGTTCAGGCAAGCCGGGAAAAAGGGTCTACAATGCCCGATTTCTGGTGGGCGTACACCGATTCAAGCGGGAATTATTCCATCAAAATGGACAATTCTGCCCTTCAGGATAGCGCCCTCTGGAAGATTCATTTTGATATGAGGCAGCTCAAAGCGCTGATCCCGGTACCCATGGATACCGTGATTCATGTATCCGGGACTCACGGACCGGTAAATTTTGTGCTCCAGCAGCCTGCCATGAAGATTGCTGGCCGCGTAACCGATGTACATGGCAATCCGCTTCCTGGGGAGATTTTCGTTTGGGCTCATCACCGCTATCTGAACATAAACCGGGATGCCATTGCGGATACAGGTGGGTATTTCCTGCTGGGTTTTGCCGCGCAGGACACCGGTTCCTGGGAAGTTGGAGTTTTCAGCCCAATGTGGGGGACCGGTTTTATGGAGCCTGTGATACAGCAAGTCCAGCTAGTGGCTCCCGGAGATAGCATTTACTTGGAGTTTTTCGTTCATGCGGCGGATACAGCCATTTTCGGCCATATCGATCCCGGGGCTGATTGGACCTTGGTGCGGGGGCTGGAAGTGTTTGCTTTCGCCCAAAACGCCGGACAGGGGAAAGCGATCGTGGATTCTCTCGGCTGGTTCCGGATTCCTGTGAACTCTCAGTTTGGTCCNTATGANGTCTTCCTGTCCTGGGATTCGATGCAGCGGTTGCAAAACAGCGGCTATGCCATTGTGCCGGGCATGCCGGTTTCGGCTCAGCCAGGAGATACCCTCTATTTTGATCTGGTTCAGGGTGGGGGAATTGCCGGAACCGTGTACGGAAATGGGGCTCCGCTCCGTGATGTCAGCGTCTGGGTGGAACCGTACAACGGAGGTCCTCGCCTCGTAACCCTTACGGATTCGCTGGGGCAATATTCTTTTAACGGGCTTCCGGAAGGAACTTACCGCCTTGGGGTGGATCCTTTTGCCAATTATTTGCCCATGTTTTACAACAATAGACTGCGATGGGATGAAGCCGACCCTGTTCAGATTGCCCAGGGAAGTTACCTGACGGGCATGGATTTTTATCTGATGGAAGGGGCCTTTATCGAAGGGACCGTGGATGATGGAAGCAATCCGCTTCACAATATCGAAGTCCATTTTATGATGCAGATGCAGAATGGTTATGCACCGTTTGCGATGGCCTACACCGATACGTCCGGGTATTACATTTCGCCGCCTCTTCCTCCCGGGATGTACATCGTGCGGTTCATTGATCCCTCAGGGATTTATCCGGAACAGTACTATCCGGGCACTTCCGACATGAACCAGGCTCAGGTGCTGGCCTTGAATCCAGGCGATCATCTGGTGAACATTGATGCCCACCTGCAGGCCATGGCTTATATTGAAGGCTTCGTCTATGATGCCACCGGGCAACCATTGGGGGGCGCGGTAGTGCGTCTGGAAGAGGTGAGCCAGACCATGTGGTATGAGACGGTTAGCGATTCGTCCGGCTTTTACCGCATTGTTGGCATTGCACCGGGTTCCTACATCCTTTCTGCCCACCTGTTCGGTTACAGTATTCAGTACTGGAACTTGAAGGACAATCCGGATTCAGCCCAAACCATTGTGGTGGATCCTGGCGCTATGCTCGCTGGGTACGACTTTTTCCTGAATCCGCGTGCTCAGGAATCGGTGATCATGGGAACAGTCCGCAGAGCGGATACGGGGGCACCGATCCCGAATATGGTGGTGATGGCTCTTATTTGGCCGCAGCCCCCAACCCCGGGAACTGTCTTTGCCGATACCACGGATGCTAATGGCTCTTATATGATCAGTGGACTGGTGGGCGGACAGTACAAGGTTTTTGTGGTGGAGAAAGATTCGTTTCCAAGGCAATACTACGACCACCAGTACTTCGATAACGGCCTTCAGTCAGAAGGTGGAAACCTGACGCCGGTTGTCATTGCGGATCAGGACACGGCGCGGGGCATTGATTTCGATCTTCCGGTAGCCGGCTGGATCGAAGGAGATGTAACCGGCGAAGGCCAGCCGCTGCCCAATGCTACCGTGAATTTTATGGATGTGGATTATAACTTCATTCATTCCACCACCACGGACGGCCAGGGCCATTATGTCTCTCCACCGCTGCCGCCCATGGATTATTTTGTATCATTTTTTGATCCCACCAATCAGTATGCACCGGAATACTGGAATGATCGTCCTTTCTCTCAGATGCCGGATACCGTCAGGGTGGCTTCCGGAGCAGTGGTGGCTGGCATCAATGCGGATCTGAGCGTGGCAAGAGATCTTTACGGCCGGGTACTCGACCAGTATGAGCGCGGGATCGCAAATATTGAAATCCGCATTCACAATGTGACTACCAATGAGGTTTTCCGCACGACCACCATGTCGGATGGCAGGTTTATGATGTTTAACCTGCCGCCAGGAAAATATACGGTGACAGCCATCGATTCCGGTGGGATGTGGGAAGGACAACACTGGAACCATCAGCCGCTTGCTGTTCCGCCCGATACGCTGGATCTGACCACCTCTGCCCATCCCGATTCGCTCATATTCCACCTGTGGTCGCCGCTGGAGGGGAAAGTGATCTTCAGCGAGATTATGTGGATGGGTAGCACCAGAGGGCCAGATGATGAATGGATTGAATTCCACAATACCAGCCTGACCGAATTTGTGGATATTTCTGGATGGACATGCGCCAGCTTCGATACGGTAACCATGATGTCTCAGGTGCTGTTTGTCTTTCCACCGGGAACGGTGATGCCACCCAATGGCTACCTGCTGGTTTCGCGCTTGGACCGCGCCAGTTCCCAGATCGATGTGGATCCGTATATGGTGGTGCCCAACTTCACTTTGAATGACCAGAGCATGCTCCTGATGCTGATTCCGGGTCCGGTGGGCGATCCCTATTTGCCGCTGGTGGATGTGGCCGGTGATGGTGGCCCCCCGTTTGCCGGTGATCCCGTGAATTATCGCTCCATGCAGCGGAAGGAAATGCCGGGCAGCGGCGACGATCCGAACAGCTGGTACACTTCCCATGTCTGGCAAAAAGTAGGCTGGGACCCGGGCGCCATTGAATGTGGCACCCCCGGGCGGCTGAATACCCTTCCTGTACAGCTGACCGATTTTCTGGCCAGCGTGGAGGATGGTGATGTCCGGCTGATCTGGATCACTGCCACCGAGAAAAACTGTGCTGGATTTGCTGTTGAACGGAAAGCGGATGAAACTGAAGAATGGCAGGAAGTTGGATTTGTTCAGGGCAGTGGAACGTCCGCAAAAACGAAGCGCTATGAATTTGTGGATAGCCCGGGTTCGGCGGGAGTTTACTACTACCGGCTGAAGCAAGTAGACACAGACGGCAAATTCACCTACTCGGAGATATTGAGGGTGAGCGTTCGGGTTCCGGAAGCATTTCGCCTCAATCATGTTTACCCGAATCCGTTCAGCCTGTCCCGCGGCGAACCGCTACGCATCCGGGTGGAGATCCCGCACAGAAGCCGGGTGCGGCTTGTGGTATACAACCTTCTGGGACAAAGGGTGGCTCAGATTGTGGACCGTGAATTCGCGCCCGGTTACTTCAGACTGCATTGGAATGGTCGGGATGATTCCGGCCGGCCGCTGGCCACAGGTGTGTATTTCCTGCAAATGATCAGTCCGGACTACCGGGCTGTAAAGAAAATCTCCCTGGTACGGTAGGCTGCTCTCCCGCGGACATGTGGGCTCCCTTCCGGCTCGGAAGGGAGCCTTTTTTATTCTGCAACGGCCGAAGGGCGAGCCCCCGTCTTGGAAAGGGCGTTTTTATGCGGC
>MTOL01000350.1 GCA_002011685.1 Deferribacteres bacterium JdFR-76 | reverse complement strand
TTTCAGGTGGAATTCTTCTTGGCTGGGCCCTGGGCAGCAACGACGCCGCCAACATCTTCGGCACCGGCATCACCACGAACCTGATCCGTTACCGCACAGCCGTTTTACTGCTCATCACCTTTCTTACGCTGGGGGCATTCCTGGAAGGTGGAAAGGTGGTGACCACATTCCAATCCCTTTCATCCCAGACGGCTCTTACAGCATTCATTGCCACTTTTTCAGCGGGGTTGGTTGTGGGTGGCATGTCGCGCTGGGGGATACCAGTTTCCACATCTCAGGCCATTATCGGGGCGGCCACGGCCATAGGCTTGGTCAATGGGAGCGCCAACCTGAAGGTGCTTGGGAAAATCGTAGCCTGCTGGGTATTTACGCCGGTGGGAGCTGTTCTTATCAGCCTCGTGCTGTACCGTGCTCTGGATGCCCTTTTGCGCCGCCATCCTCTTCCCTTTCCCATCTGGTCTGCTGTACTGAAAACGGGGATTGTGGTCTCCGGCTGCTACGGCGCCTACGCCCTTGGCAGCAATAACGTGGCAAACACCACAGGGGTTTTTGTGGCAGCGGGACTCATTTCTGCCCGCTGGGCCGTCCTCATAGGCGCCGCAAGTATTTCCCTGGGAGTGATCACTTACAGCAAAAACGTCATCTACACAGTCGGAAAACAGATTTTCCCGCTTGATCCTTTTTCGGCATTCGTGGCGGTACTGGCCGAAGCGATAACAGTTCATCTGTTTACACAGCTCGGAGTTCCTGTGTCGGCTTCCCAAGCCATTGTGGGGGCCGTGGCCGGAATTGGCATCATCAAGAACGTCCGGGCCATCCAACAAAAACGCCTGACACAAATCGTTCTCGGGTGGGTTCTGACCCCACTTGCCGGAGGATTTCTTGCGGCGCTGTTTTCCCATCTCATATCCGGCTAAGTGTTACAGATTATTCATTTGAAATTGCATTCGGCCCACGGTAAATTAAAGCAGCAACCAAAGCGGAGATGGGAATGATTCGCAGACTGAGAGCTTACTTCCTCACAGGAGTGCTAGTCCTGACACCGATCGTTCTGACCATTTACATTTTCTGGAAAATCTTCCAGGGACTTGACCGCTTATTGCTGAACGGCATTAACAGCCTGCTGGCCTTTGTGGGTTTTCCTGCCTATCATGGGCGGATTCCCGGGCTGGGTATCGTTGTGATGCTTTTGATCATCCTTTTGGCCGGAATTCTGGCACGAAATTATGTGGGGCGCAAATTATTCCAGCTTGGCGATTACCTGGTTACCCGTATCCCGCTTATCAGCAAACTTTACATCGCTCTGCGCCAGCTATTTGAAGCTCTTTTTTCCGAAAAACGGGAAGTCTTTAAAAGCGCCGTTCTTTTCGAATATCCCCGCAAAGGGATTTATTCGATCGGGTTCATAACACAGGATACAAAAGGCGAAGTCCAGGATCGAATTTCCGAGGATCTGTACAGCATTTTCCTTCCCACAACCCCTAATCCCACATCGGGATACCTTCTTTTTGTTCCCAAAAAGGACGTCATCGTTCTGGACATGCCCATTGAAGAGGCCTTAAAGCTGGTCATCTCCGGCGGAGCAATTATTCCCAACTCCCACAAAGAGGCGGAAATTCACCTGGAAGATCTGATTCCGATCCGCCGGAAGCGTTTCTTTTTCCGAAATATTCAAAAAAAAGAACCCATTGGTCCCAAAGAGACCCCGTAGAGGCAGAGACAGACGGGGCACGATCCCTACCCCACCATTCCTCTTGCAGTTTTGCTGCGAATTCGCTAAAATGGAGCAACAAATTTGATCAGCCAGCTGGAGGACAGTGCTGTCTCAAAAAAAAATTGGGGTTTTTTTGTTATTCCTGGCCTTCATGGGTGCCTCCCATGGATTTCGAAATGCACAGGGGCAGGCGGGACCAGGGGGAAATCTATGGGAGACATCCTACAAACAGGATTTTAACACGTACACCTGGAATCTCCGCCTGAATTACCGGTTTTCCGCTGGAAAAAAGACCTACCTTAAAATTGGAGGGCTGTTTTCATCCGATCTTCTCCGTGCGACCCAGCAGACCAATAAATGGAAAGATGATGAGAAATTGGATGCCGAATATCTTTATCGAATTTCCGACCGGCTCCTTCCCTTTTTCTATTTCCAATACCAATCGTTTGCGGACCGGCAGACAGGGTTTCGGAATGATTACCGCACCCAACTGGCCGGTGCCGGGCTAAGAATCCAAACCGAAGGTTACGGATCATTTTCTCTTCTTTCCGGCTGGAAAGAAGACCGTCGCTATGGCCGAAAGGACCGGGGACTGCACTTTAGGCTGGAAAGCTTTGCACCGGAATTGAAATTCTACGACTATCAAACAGAATTCTTGGGGCGCTGGGAAGGAGACCATTTCAAAAACCGGCGCGACCGCAATTTCGGCCTGCTGCTCCGTGTAAAGCGAACTTTCTGGGGCCGTACCACGGACTCGCTTCGGGTGCAGGTAAACCGTTTACGGCGGACTTACTACATCAGTGAGGAAGGAGACCTGGAAACGCGGCTGGAACGCCACTACGACCTGTTCAACCACCTTCAATATGACCTGGGTAACGGCTGGCTGTTGCACGTCCGCGGACAATTGTACACAAAGAAAAGCGTTGTTGAACAGCAGATCGCCCGGAAAAGTACGGGGCAGCGGGAACGGACAGACGCCGGCTTTCAATGGCAGATGGGAACGGAAGCAAACACCCGGCACGGCGTATTTTCCCTTGTCTGGCAGGTTAATAGCGAAACCCAGACATTTTATTCCAGCAAAGAACTGCGTCAAACGCCTTTTATGGGAAGCCTGGGTGTCCCCAATAGCGACAGCAAAACCTACGTGCTGAGGGGAGATGCCCGTTTCCGGATAGGCCGGACGGATTCTCTCCGCCTTTTTTTCACGGTAAGCCGTTTCCGCTACGATACACCCGATTCCAATAATTTTGATGACCGGGATGAATTCCGCCTTAATGCGGGGATGGCTTTCAGAAAACAAGTGGGCCCACTCAAAGCGACTACCGGCATCCGGACCAACTTGCACCATCTGGTTTACCTCTATGCACAGAAAAGTGCTAATAACAACTGGAACCGGATCCTCCACCTCTTTATAGATCTCAACTACCGACCCTCCAGCGGTTTCCGCTGGAGCCAGCATGCTTCTGTACTGGCCAACTATACAAGCTACGATTTTGAGGCATCGGGATTCCAGATCCGAAGCTTTGTGTTCCGCAAAATGACGCTGGCCGATTCGTTAGGCTGGCAATTTTCCTCCAGGTGGCAGTTTCTGGCCTATCACCGTATCGAACTGGAGGAAAACGGGCGCTTATACTGGGAAGATTTTTCGGCTCAGCTTCTGCTGACCCGGCGCAATCATTCGTTCGCTCTGGGCCTGGAATACAGGCTGACAGGACAGTTCACCGGTTATATCGGATTTACAGGCTACTTGCGCAGGGAATGGAGATACGTGCCACTCCGCGGCGAAATGCAGAAGAAATTCTATGGCGACTTCGTGAGCCTTGGTCCGGTTATCAGAATCCGCCTCTATACTCGCGGCCAGAAAGACGCCGTACTTTCGTATTCGGATCTCAATGTGACCACACCTACGGGACACAGGTACACTATTCGGCGTATCCGGTTGCAGGCAAGCTGGCTTTTTTGACCCAGCCGGTACGGTGTGCCGGAATGCACAGCCATATTTCACTTGCAGAGGGTTGCGAAAATCATTACTTTACGCAAGATTAAAGGGCCATGGTCATCTGAAATCAGACAGGCAAAGAAAGAAATCTGGCAGAATACAGGCGGAGTTGTCTAAGGCTGTTTGGGAACAGAGACGGAAGAGGCCCAAAAAGTTGGCAACATAAGCGGCTGGAATGTAGCCAATGGCGGAGCCGCAAAAGGGCGGAATTGAGACCTTTCGGAAGACCGAAATAAAATGTCAAGCGTGAAGCTGGTACTGCCCAGCAAAACGGAGAAAATTGAAGAAGCGGCTTATTTCGTGGAAAAAATTGCGCGGGCGCTAAACTTCCGCTCCGGAGATATCGACAATATTGCCATTGCGACGACGGAAGCAGTGAGCAACGCTATTTTGCACGGGAACAAGCTGGATAGCCGTAAAAAAGTCAGGATCGAGATAACTGCCGACGATGAAAAGATGACCATTTGCGTGTTTGACGAGGGGAAAGGGTTCAATCCGGATGAGGTAGATGATCCTCTGCTGCCGGAGAATCTGTTGAAGGAGCGAGGCCGTGGAATTTTTATTCTGAAAAAAATGATGGATCACGTAGAATTCTCGTTTTCTCCCTCAGGAACCTGCGTCAAAATGATCAAATACCGCCGGACGGCTCAGCAGGAAATCCACAGGGATAATGATATGCAGACGCCATAAGAATTGGAACCCAAGAATGGGAGGGTACTCATGACCATCAAAGAAGAAATTCGCGATGATGTAGCGATTCTGTACTTGAAAGGGAACATGATGGGAGGACCGGAGTCCATGCAGGTCCACGAAAAAGTGAAAAGCCTGATAACCGACAAAATTAAAAAGGTGGTTATCGACCTGAGCAAGGTCAAATGGATGAACAGTTCAGGTCTTGGGGCGCTGATGGCCTGCATGACGTCTCTGAAAAACGCAGGGGGCGAATTGAAAATTTCCGGTGCTACGGAAAAAATCCAGAATCTTTTTATGATCACCAAGCTGATCACCATTTTTGACACCTATGAAACGGTAGACCGCGCCGTCGCCAGTTTTAAGAGCGCTGAGTGATCCGCATATCTTTAACAGCAAACAGGGGCGCAGGAAAAGCGCCCCCTATTTTTTCCTTCCCATTCTGAATGAGCCCGAATTTCAGGTTGCTCTTTTTTAAAACTGGCTCCATCCTGATATCTCCCTTTTACAAATCAGGGGCAAAATTCCATCGCCTGCGTAAGATGTCCCGGGGAAATTGTCGGACAGGAGCCGGAAAATGCCCGTTCAGCAGAAAACTGAAAACCCACTTATTTCGTCTGCCATGGTAAAAGGAATTCAAAAATAGCCTGCCGGCTGTGTTCTGCAATTTTTTTCCATAGCCTTTTTCTGCCATTCTCTCAAACGATTTTTTTGTGGAAGCCCGTTGTTGCTCCGCCGTTAGAGGAAATCAGAGCCTGGCGAAAACGGTCTGACAGCAAAAGCCAGGTTCCCTGCGCTGCTTTGTATCACAAACTGAATGATTCCTCACTTGCTGAAATTCGGGGTTAGCGACAGGTTTAATCCCGGAGGGGGCTTGGGACCCGACATTGGCTATTACCCTGAAGGACTCCGTTCCGCCCCAAAAAAGCGAATGGCACTACGCAGCGTACGTCGATCTTTCCTCTTGTATGCTGAAACGCACCCGCAATAACCGCCCCCATCCACATATCCGGTTTGCCCACGNCCCCCCTTGGCCTCCGCGCCTCCGATTTTGTGATCACCGTAGCGTTCAAGGGCCGGAAAA
>MTOL01000318.1 GCA_002011685.1 Deferribacteres bacterium JdFR-76 | reverse complement strand
GTCACATTTTTGGTGGAGGGCGCGTTCCTGTCCAATCCTCTGGACGAAATGCTACTGATGGACGATGGCTTTCTGCGCAGATTAGCCCATGCGGTGTTCCTTGGAATCCGTGATTTTCTGGTTGAGCAAAGGGCGTTGCAGCGAATTAGCGGGAAAGAGACCGCAAACTGAGGAGGAAATATGAGGTACCGGTTGCTGACGGTCGGTTTCCTGACTTTTTTGTTGAGCAGCTGTAGCAGTTCCGTCGATTACCATATTGAGATTCTTGGATTGCCAGAGGGACAGATTGTAGAAAAGGATTCAGTGACCGTTTCGTTTGTGGTGACGCCAGAAGATTGGTCGGAAAGAGGCTATGAAGTTCATTTTTTACTGGATGGGGAGCGGCTCAAAATCCGGAAATCTACCGCCCCCGTTTCCTATCGGGGATTTGAAGAGGGCGCTCATGCCATCATTGCTCTTGTTTGTGACCCGGAAGGAGTGAGCCTGAAAACGCCTTCCAGCATTGTGATCCGTAACTTTTTTTACCGTACGGGAAGCGAACCTTATTTCAAAAAGGATCGCCCGCTTTTGATTTTGCACCAGCCGCAGGAGCGGGTTTTTCGGGGGCAGGAGGCCATGAAAATTCTGATCGATTTTCGGGTACTCAATGCTGAGCTGGGAGAAGGATACCGGTTGCACTACATCCTGGATGGCAGGGATTATTATGTGGAAGAGGAACGGGCCATCTGGACCGAAGAGGCGCGCCGTATCGGATCCCATGAGCTCACAGTTATTTTGGAGACGGCCATGGGAAATCCGGTGATGGATAATCCGCTGAACCGGATTACGCGGAAATTCATGGTGCGAGAACGGTAACCGGGATCTTTTATAAAAAACCCGGAGCCGTTTGCTGACTCCGGGTTTTTTGGGCGCTTTCTGCGGCTTTTTTTATCCTTCCCTTTCCAGAAGGAGCCTGATTTCTTCCTCGAACGTTTTTTCCAGTCCCGGACCGTACCCTACATGTTTGAAGATCATCCGGCCTTTTCGGTCCAGTATGATGGTCACCGGTGTTCCAGGAATTTTGTACTTTTCTCGCCCAACCCGCTGATCGTCCATTAGCATGGCATAGTCGGAACCGATCTCTTTAAGGAACTCTTTGGTCAGTTCAGGACGGTTGGAGGCATCGATGGCCAGCAGTACAAAATCTTCCGCAGGAAAGGTTTTGCGGAATCTGTCGAGATGCGGGAACTCCCGCCTGCATGGCCCTCACGTAGGTGAGAAGAAGTTGACCACAACCACCTTCCCTTTGTAGCTGGAAAGGGTGTGGCTTTTGCCATTCAAATCTTTGAGGGTGAAGTCCGGTGCCGGTTCGGCCCGCTCAAAGCGTTTTGCGAGAACATACTCTTCGGTCGCCTTTTTACTTTTGCCAAGCGCCTTGGCCAGATATTCCATGGCCTTGTCGCTTGGATCTTCCAGCACCGAATTCAGCAGCGATTCGCGGGCTTTCTTTTTTAGGCCAAGTTTCAAATACGTAATGCCAAGGTGCATCGTGATTTCTGCATCCTTCCCTCCGGCCAGCGCGCTAGCCTCTTCCAGATAGCGCCGGGCTTTGCGGTACTGACCCAGCTTAAAGTAAGCCCAGCCAATCGTGTCTTTGAAGTCCTTTGAGTAGCGTTTCAGGGTCTTCTTGATCCGGTCTGGTGTGGCGCTGGGGTTCAGGGCCTTCATATTCTCTTCCGTTAGCAAGTTTTTTTCGGCGTGAAGAGCAACCTGTAGCCCCAGTTTTGGATCCAATTCGCCATCAATCAGTTTCCAGGCCAGGTAATTGTAAATGAACGGATCTTTTATGGCAGATTTCAGAAGAAAATCCGCCAGTTCGCGGAGCTTCTCCACGTTATCGCCATAATGGTTCTGCAACAGATAGAAAGCATAACTGGAGGCTTCCGGTTTGGCCCCTTCGCGGATCAGCTCCCAGGCAAGGGATTCAAATTTCTGGGGATCGTTTTTCCGGTAGGCCGGCAGCATTGCTGATTTGATGGCAAGAACCACATCCGGATCTGTTTCTTCTTTTAGCAGTTCTTCGCCTACCTGGATGGCCCGGGCCGGATCATCCAGATTCCGGTACAGGGTGGTGATAAGGACCCGGATTGCTCCCTCTTTGTATTGCTTGGGAGGATTGGCTGCCAGGAAATCCTCCAGGGCTTTTACCTTTTCCTGCGGGTCCTTGATCTTCACGATTTCCTTGTACCAGACATCCGGCTCCTTCTTTTTGCCGCAGCCAAGCGGCACGAGCAGCGAAAATAGCAACAGGCAGCACAGCAGGTACCATCCCGTTCGATGTGCGTTCATCGTGCCCTCCTTTGTTGGTTCATGGTTTCTGGGGAATTACGATACGCAGAAAGCGCCGCTTTCCAACTTTAATCACCGTGTCGGGCTCGGGGACAAATTCCAGATCTGGGTTGCTGATTTTTTCGCCATTTATACTTACAGCGCCCTGCTGAATCAGGCGCCTTGCTTCGGCATTGGACGAGACAAGTCCTGCCGAAGAAAGAAGCCGCACAATCCACACTTTGCCCTGTGCCGGATCGTACACATATTCCGGCATTTCGCTAGGGAGTTCTTTCTGCCGGAAGACGCGATTAAATTCTTCTTCCGCCTTTTTGGCGGCCTCCAGTCCGTGGTACATCCGTACAATTTCGAAAGCCATGCGCGCTTTTAAATCGCGAGGGTTTACAGATGGATCTTCCAGCTGCTGCTTGATCCGGGGCAGTTCCTCTTCAGGGACATCCGTGGCCAGTTCGTAATAAGTGTAAATCAAATGGTCGGGAATGGACATCAGTTTACCGTACATTTCTCCCGGCGGCTCGTTGATGCCCACGTAGTTACCCAAACTTTTGCTCATTTTTTCCACACCATCCAGGCCCACGAGAAGTGGAAGGGTAAGAATTACCTGTGGCTCCAGCCCGTATTCCCGCATAATATCGCGGCCTACGAGCAAGTTGAACTTTTGGTCCGTCCCACCCAGCTCCACGTCTGCCTTCAGAGCCACAGAATCATAAGCCTGGGCCAGAGGATACAGAAATTCCATGATGGAAATGGGGCGGCCTTCCCGGAACCGCTTCTGAAAATCATCCCTTTCGAGCATACGGGCAACCGTGTATTTTGACGTAAGTACAAGAATGTCTTCAAATTTAAGGGGGGCTAGCCAGCGGCTGTTAAAATCGATTACCGTCTTTTCCGGATCCAGGACCTTGAAAATCTGTTCTTTGTACGTTTCAGCGTTTTTCTGGACCTCCTCCCGGGTCATGCGCCGGCGCATCTCATTTTTGCCGGAGGGATCGCCAATCATCCCGGTGAAATCACCTATCAAAAACACCACCGTGTGACCCAGATCCTGAAATTGTTTCATTTTCCGAATCGACACCATGTGGCCCAGGTGCAAATCCGGCGCTGTGGGATCAAACCCTTCTTTAATGACAAGAGGCTTTTTCTCCCGAATGGAGCGTTCCAGTTTCTTAACCAGTTCCTCTTCCGGAATGATCTCTTCCGCACCGCGGCGGATAACCTTCATTTGTTCTTCAACGCTGGGGAATCCCACCTTTCCACCTCCTGCAGCTTTTTCCATTGTCCATTATCCAGGTGCACATCCTTCATACATGCAGGACCGGGACAGGGTTCAGTATTTGATCTTGTACTTCATTTCCCGTTTCAGTTCGCGGTCCATATCCCGTTTGGCGATATCGGCCCTGCGGTCGTAAACCTTTTTGCCTTTTGCCAGCGCCAGCTCCAGCTTCACATAACCATTTTTGATGTAAATTTTAAGGGGAACCAGAGTTAATCCGCGCTCTTTCACTTTCCCAGCCAGGCGGGCAATCTCCTGTTTGTGAAGCAGGAGCTTCCGGGTGCGGGTTGGCTCATGATTGAATGCCGTTCCGTGGTGGTAGGGACTGATGTGCATGTTCAGCACAAATGCTTCGCCGTTTTTGATGGTCGCGTAGCTGTCCTTCAAATTTACTTTTCCTTCGCGGACGGATTTTACCTCCGTTCCGGTGAGCACGATGCCCGCCTCGTAAGTTTCGAGAATGTGGTAATCGTGGTAGGCTTTCCGGTTCGTAGCAATCAGTTTGATCGGACCGTTTTTGCTCATCCGTTCCTTCCTATGCAAAATAAAGGAGACCTGCAACTCCCAGCAAAAAACAATATATGGCAAAATAGCTGAATTTTCCTCTCCGAATCACCGAAAGCAAAAAACGGATGGATGCATAGCCGGCCACAAACGAAAAAAGGAATCCGATGCCAATGGTCTGCCATTCTGTAACCGTCATATTCTGATCGAAGATCTCCAGTGTTTTGAGCATGGTGGCACCGGCTATCGCCGGCAGCGACAGGAGGAAAGAGAAACGGGCGGCTTCGTTTTTTTCCAATCCCAGGTGCATTCCAATACTTATGGTAGAACCGGACCGGGAGATGCCGGGGAGAATTGCCAGGGCCTGTGCGAATCCAATGCCAATGGCGTCGCTCAGCCGCGTTTGATTGTGACGGCTGCGGGCCCAGTGGGTGGAAAGCAGGATTAAACCGGTTATCAGCAGCATAATGGAGACCAGAAGTGGTTTGGAGAAAGCCTGTTCAAAGTAGTCTTCAAGGAGGTAACCAAAGATACCCGCTGGAATGGTGCCGGTCAGTATGTAGAGGAGTAAACGCAGAGAAGGATCGTTCGCAAACAACTCTGTTGATTTGTGCGGTACCCGGCACCAGCGAAAAAAAGATTGGATCAAATCTCCGATGTCTTCCCGAAAAACAAGAACCACGGCCAGAAACGTACCAAAATGGGCGAACACCTCAAAAAGTATATTTTCTTTCTGAATGCCCAGCCAGGCCTGAGCCAGTACCAAATGCCCCGAGCTGCTGATAGGAAGGAATTCCGTAATTCCCTGCAGGATTCCCAGAAAGGCGGCTTCGAGTCCGTTCATCCATTTTCTCCTTTTGTTTTGAATTATTCAAATATATCCGTTTTCACATACCTTGGCAAGCGTATTGTGACAGGCAGAATTGAGAGTTATGGGAAAATATGGTATCGGATGTTTGTTCTGTTAAAGCCGCAAATTGCTTTGACCGATATTAGGGGTGGAATCAGGCAACTTTTAACCAGTTTCGAGGAGAGGTTGCAGGGATGCTGGATGCCGATCGGATTGCCCAGTTGCGCAAGAAATTTACAGAGCTGGACGGCGTACCGGAAGAGGCCCAAAGCGATAAGAATTTTACATTTGCAGATTTAAGAGGGAGGGATTTCAGCGGACAGGATCTGTCGGGAGCCAATTTCTTTGGTGCCAAACTGCAGAACGCCAATTTTCAGGGGGCGACGCTTAATGATGCCGAATTCACCGGAGCAGATCTAACGGGGGCGAATTTTGAAGGTGCAACAGCAGAACGTGCTGGATTTGGGAANGCGGTGCTAACCGGAGCCTGTTTTTTCTCGGCAAATCTCAAGGCGGCTTCTTTTATCGAGGCAAATTTGAAGAAG